>JALEIY010000128.1 GCA_022769785.1 Eubacterium sp. | reverse complement strand
GTTGAGGTTTTTAAAGAAGGATATGAAAAAACCGGAAAACCGGATTTGCTGAAAGAGATCTGCGATATTTATATCACGCAGGAAAATTATGAAAAAGCTCTGGAATATGCCTTAAAAGGAGCGGGAGATAATGAGGAGCCGCCGAAGGAACTTCTGTATCAGACAATAATCATTTACGAAAAATCGCAAAATTATGAGGCGGCGCTGCAGGCGGCAAAAGAATATTGTGAACGGTATCCGGAAGACAAAGAAGCACAGAAAGAACTGGTTTTTCTGTCCACCAGAGTGGAGTAAAAACGCCTGTTTTGGCCGGGCTGTCACAGGTGCTTCCCGGGGTATAATTCGCCCTGCGTCTGGTTGACAGTGCAAAGTAAAAATGATAAAATTATTAGCAAACAAAGGTGACTGGGGGATTATATTTAATAAAAAATGAGACCTTCTCAGGATTTTATTGTTTCTTTTGTATGCCATTTGCTTTTTTAGTGAATAATACTAATCAATGTGCGAAGCATCAATGAAAACCGGTTATCCTTCGTTAATATTAACCTATTATAAGAAAAGGAGAAAAATTATGGTATCACAGAAAATTACAATCAACAATCCACAGGGACTGCACATGAGACCGGCAGGAGTATTTGCAAAAGGTGTTGCAAAGTTTGAGAGTGATGTAACAATCAATTACAACGGAAAAGCAACCAACGGAAAAAGCCTGTTAAACATCATCGGTGCCTGCATTAAATGTGGTGCAGAAATCGAGATTGAATGTAACGGACCAGACGAAGAAGAAGCATTAAAGGCTGCCATTGAGATGATTGAATCCGGTTTAGGAGAATAATCGCGGCTCAGAATTTAGAGGTGAAACTATGTATACTGGTATTGGTGCGTCCGCAGGGATAGGTATTGGTTCCGTAGTAATCGTGAAAAAACCTTCACTGGCTTATGAGAATGTTCTGGTTGCCGATGTGGCAGCGGAAAAGAGCCGTTTTCAGGAAGCTCTGGCTAAATGTATTGCCAAAACAGAGGCTATGGCAGAAGACATGAAAAGTCGTGTTGGAGAGAAGGAAGCAGAGATTCTGGAAGGTCACGTACTGCTTTTGATGGATCCGGAGATGTCCGGACAGATTGAATCCAATATTGAAAATGAGAAAATGTGTGCCGAGGCGGCAGTAGAGCTGACCTGTGACACATTCGCACAATTATTCGCATCCCTGGATGATGAGATGTTTCAGCAACGGGCAACAGATGTTTGCGATATCAAGACAAGACTGTTAAAGATTCTTCTTGACGTAGAGGATGTTGATCTTGCAAATGTTCCGGCAGGAACAATTCTGGTTGCTGAAGACCTGACACCTTCCATGACAGCAGGTATTAAACCTGAAAATGTTGCAGGTGTCTTAACGGAGATTGGCGGAAAGACATCCCATTCCGCAATTCTCGCAAGAGCTTTGGAGATTCCGGCAGTATTAAGTATCGCCGGTATTGTTGGCAAAGTGGAAAACGGACAGAAAGTGATTCTGGATGGAGAAACAGGAGAGGTATTCCTTTCTCCGGATGAAGAGCTTCTGGCAGAATATACAGCAAAAAGAGAGGCATATCTGGCTGAAAAAGCTGCTCTTGCCGCCTTTATCGGCAAAGAAAGCGCAACAGCAGACGGTAAAGTTGTAGAGCTTTGCTCTAACATCGGTAAACCGGAGGATGCCCTTAAGGTTGTAGAATGTGATGGAGAAGGTATTGGACTTTTCCGTACCGAATTCCTGTTTATGGACCGTCCGGCGGTACCTACCGAGGACGAACAGTTTGAGGCATATAAGAAGGTTGCGACGACACTGGAAGGCAAACCGGTGATTATCCGTACTCTGGATATCGGAGGAGACAAGGAGATTCCGTATCTGGGACTTGGCAAAGAGGAGAATCCTTTCCTGGGCTTCCGTGCAATTCGTCTTTGCCTGCAGAGAGAGGATTTATATCGTCCGCAGCTTAAGGCACTTTTAAGAGCAAGTGCTTATGGAGATATCCGAATCATGATTCCGATGATTACCTGTGTGCACGAGTTCCGCGCAGTGAAAGGAATGCTCGAAGAACTCAAAGCAGAGCTTGATGCAGAGTCCGTTCCATACAACAAAGACATTAAAGTGGGAATCATGGTGGAGACACCGGCTGCCAGCCTGATGACAGATGTTTTTGCAAAAGAGGCAGACTTCTTCAGTATCGGAACTAACGATTTGACACAGTACACAATGGCAGTCGACCGTGGTAATCCGGATGTTGCATACCTTTATTCTACTTATAACCCGGCAGTTCTTCGCTCCATCGAAAGAGTGATTCGTGCCGGAAAGGCAGAAGGTACTATGGTAGGTATGTGCGGAGAAGCGGCAGCAGATCCGTTGCTTACACCGCTTCTGCTGAGCTTTGGCCTGGACGAGTTCAGTGTCAGTGCCACATCGATTCTGGCAACGAGAAAAACCATTTCTCTCTGGACAATGGAAGAGGCTGACGCAGTAGCTGCAAAAGCCATGTCTCTTGCCACAGAAGAAGAAGTTCATGAATATCTGAAATCAGTGGCTAAAAAATAAAAAGTTCAATTATATACCATATGAATGACAGGGAACTGCCGCAAAATAGAAGATTCGTTTTGCAGCAGTTCCTTTTCGATGTAGAGAAAAATCGAAAAACCCCTAATAATATAAAAGAAAGGCAGGACAGGCAATGGGAAGACAATTTAATGAAGAGCAGAAGAAAGCCATAACCCATGGTGAAGGACCTGCCATGATTCTGGCCGGACCCGGCTCGGGAAAAACCCTTGTAATCACATGGAGGATAAAATGGTTAATCGAGCAGGCGGGAGTCAACCCTTCCAACATTCTGGTGATTACGTTTACAAGAGCAGCGGCACAGGAGATGAAAAAGAGATTTCAGCAGTTTAAAGAATGTGGAGATGCTCCCGTTATGTTCGGAACCTTCCACTCAGTTTTCTTTATGATTTTGCGCTATGCCTATCGATATACAGGCAATAATATCATCAAAGAAGAGAAAAAACGGGGATTTATCCGGGAAATGATTGATGAGCTGGAACTCGATATCGAAGATGAAAATGATTTTATCACCGGACTGCTCAATGAAATCAGCTATGTAAAAGGAGAAATGATATCACTCCCCCTTTATCACAGCACCAACTGTTCGGATGATATTTTTGTAAAGATATATGATGGATATGAAAAAAGGCTGAGAGAAAATCAGTTTCTGGATTATGACGATATGCTTGTTTTCTGCTATGAATTGCTGCGGGACCGGGAAGATATCCGCAGACTCTGGCAGAAACGGTTTCAATATATTTTAATTGATGAGTTTCAGGATATTAACCGTATTCAATATGAAATTGTTAAAATGCTCACAGGAGAAAGGAAGAATCTTTTTATTGTGGGAGATGACGACCAGTCCATCTACCGTTTTCGGGGAGCAAGACCGGAGATTATGCTCTCCTTTGACCGGGATTTTCCCGGTGTAAAAAAAATAGCGTTGGGGATAAACTACCGGTGCAGTCAGGAAATCGTGGAAAGTGCCAGTCGTCTGATATCGCACAACACCAAAAGATTTGAAAAAAATCTCACGGCGGACCGTGGAGCGAAGGTGCCGGTGGTATACCGGCAGTTCCAGACCGTTTCTGAGGAATGTTCGGATATTATTGGCGGAATACGGTTTTATCAGCAAAAAGGAGTGGCGCCGGAAGATATGGCGGTTATTTTCCGGACCAATACGCAGCCCAGACTTCTGGTGGGCAGGCTGATGGAGTATAATATACCTTTTCAGATGCGGGATGTGATTCCCAATATTTTCGAGCACTGGATTGCCAAAAATATTATCGCCTATCTGCGGCTGGCGTCGGGAGAAAGAGACCGGGCAATTTTTCTGCAGGTCATGAACCGGCCGAAACGATATATCGGAAGAAAAATGCTTCCGGACGCTCAGGTGGATTTTGAGGCATTAAAAAGGCAGACCTTTGGAAAAAGATGGCTCTACGAAAAGATAGACAAACTGGAAATGGATTTATATCTCCTTCGTAAAATGGAGCCCTATGCTGCCATCACTTACATAAGAAACGGCATCGGTTATGAGGATTACCTGGCAGAATACGCACAGTTTCGAAAAATGAATCTGGAAGATTTGCTGGAAGTGCTTGACCAGATACAGGAAACGGCAAAAGAATGTCACAGCTTTGAAGAATGGTTTGGATATATAGATTCTTATGGAGAAGAGCTTCAAAAGCAGATGGAAGCCGGTAAGAGAGAAAACAAAAAAGGAGTGACGCTTACCACCATGCACAGCTCCAAAGGGCTGGAATATGAGGTCGTTTTTATTATGGATATAAACGAAGGTGTCACACCGCATAAGAAAGCCGTGAAAGAGGCAGACCTGGAAGAGGAGAGAAGGCTTATGTATGTGGCACTCACCCGGGCGAAAACCTATCTGTTTCTGTATTCGGTAAAGGAACTGTTTCAGAAAGAAGCGAAGGTCTCCCGCTATATCGGAGAAATCCGTTCTGACCCGGAGCTGTACCGGGAAGGAGCCAGAGTCCGTCACAGAAATTTCGGGCCGGGAACCGTATTGGGAGCCGGGGACGGAAAAGTCCGGATAAAATTTGATAACCACAGAAAAATCAGAACCTTCTCCGTGGCCTATCTGTCACAGGAAGGGCTTTTGACAGCATATGAGGAGAAACAGGTTTCCCAGACGTAAGAAATATGATATGATTAGCACAGCATATTGATGTGATACAGAAAGTAAATAAGAAATTAAGGAGGAAATCAGTCATGGCAGAGATATTCAAGGTTATTATCCTGGGCATGGTGGAAGGCATTACGGAATGGCTTCCCATCAGCTCAACCGGCCATATGATTCTGGTTGATGAATTTATTAAATTAAATGTTTCCGATGCATTTATGGAAATGTTTCGGGTAGTTATTCAGCTTGGTGCGATTCTTGCAGTTTGTGTCCTTTATTTTCATAAACTGAACCCTTTCAGTGGGAAGAAATCACCAAAAGAGAAAAAAGAGACCTTTTCTCTCTGGGGAAAAGTTATTGTAGGATGTATTCCGGCGGCAGTCATCGGACTTCCTTTGGATGACAAGCTGGATGCCCTGTTTTATAATGCGCAGACGGTTGCGTTTACGTTGATTCTTTACGGTATTCTATTTATCGTGGTGGAAAATTATAATAAAAAAAGAACACCATCCACCCAGACGCTTTCGGAGCTCACATGGAAGACGGCAGTGATTATCGGCTGCTTTCAGGTGCTGTCCCTGATTCCGGGAACCTCCCGTTCCGGTTCGACCATTTTAGGAGCTATGATTATCGGAACATCCCGGTTTGTGGCAGCAGAATATTCCTTCTTCCTGTCCATACCGGTTATGTTTGGGGCAAGCTTTTTAAAGCTGGTGAAATACGGATTCCATTATACCGGCAGCGAGATTCTTTATCTTTTTACAGGAATGGCAGTTGCATTTGTGGTATCCATTCTTGCAATTCGATTCCTGATGGGATACATTAAGAAAAATGACTTTAAGGCATTTGGTGTTTACCGTATCGTGCTCGGTGTACTTGTTGCCGCATACTTCCTTTTTGCCTGATGGAAGAAAGAGAAGGAGAGAACGATGAGAAGACTGATGATTACCCAGTGGTGTCATGAGCGTATTCGCCAGTTGATGCCGGCACCCCGGCGGTGTCTTGATGCGACGGCAGGCACGGGGCGGGACACTCTGTTTTTGTGTAAGCTGGCAGGAAAGGACCGGGACATCATAGCCATGGACATTCAGGAGGAAGCCTTAGAACAGACCGGAGAACGTCTTTTGAAAGAAGGATGCCGGGAAGGAGTCCGTCTGATTCATGACGGACATGAGCATATGGATAAATATGCCGGACCGGGAACTCTGGATTTGGTCATGTTTAATCTCGGGTATCTGCCCGGCGGTGACCATAATAAAGCAACGAAGCCGGAGACCACCTGTGAAGCGCTGACCAAAAGTCTTACCCTTCTCAGGGAGGGGGGACTGCTTTCCGTCCTGATTTACAGCGGAGGAGACAGCGGATTTGAAGAAAAGGATGCAGTGCTTGCCTGGGCAGCAGGACTGGAGTCTGCAAAATATCTGGCAATATCCGAAGCTTTTTGCAATAAGCCCAATCATCCGCCTATGCCGCTCTTTGTTTTGAAACTGGAAAATAATGATATACCAGGGAGGTATTTATGAGTATTACGAAAGAAACTGCTGTTGTTGTCAGCCAGAAAGAAATCGGAAAGGATATTTTTGATATGGTGCTTTCCTTCCCGAAAGGCGCAAAAGAAGCGCGTCCGGGACAATTCCTGGCTATGTATTGCAATGATGCGACAAAATTGTTGCCGAGACCAATCAGTATCTGCGGAATTGACGCAGAAGCAGGGACTCTCCGGGTGGTTTACCGGATTGCCGGAGAAGGTACCAGAGAGTTTTCCAAAATGAAACAGGGAGACACTCTGGAGGTCATGGGCCCGCTTGGAAACGGATTTACCATGAAAGAGGGAAAGGCAATCCTCGTGGGAGGCGGTATCGGGATTCCGCCGATGCTGGAGCTGGCAAAGCAGCTTTCCGCCGAAAAAACGGTTGTTTTAGGATACCGGGATGAACTCTTTTTGAAAGAAGAGTTTGAAAAGACTGCCGAAGTGGCTGTTGCAACCGAGGATGGAAGCTTTGGTACAAAGGGAACCGTCATTGATGCCATCCGGGAAAATGCAATTAACGGAGATATTATCTATGCCTGCGGTCCGATGCCGATGTTAAAGGCTCTGGCAGAATATGCCAGGGAACATAATATGGAGGCACAGATTTCTCTGGAAGAGAGAATGGCCTGTGGTATCGGTGCCTGCCTGGGATGTATCTGCAAAACAAAAGAAAAAGACCATCACACAAATGTAAACAACAGCCGAATCTGTAAAGACGGACCGTGTTTGACGCAAAGGAGGTAGTATTTCCATGAAGCTTGGCGTAAATATTGCGGGAGTGGATTTTAAAAATCCTGTTACCACTGCATCTGGAACCTTTGGCTCCGGCGCGGAATTTGAAGAATTTGTTGATTTATCGGCTCTGGGAGCGGTTACTACCAAAGGGGTAGCCAATGTGCCATGGGAAGGCAATCCTACACCGAGAGTTGCAGAAACCTATGGAGGAATGTTAAATGCTGTGGGTCTGCAGAATCCGGGAATTGAACTTTTCTGTCAAAGAGATATTCCACATTTGAAAGAAAAAAACGCATCTATTATTGTCAATGTTTGTGGCAGAACCAAAGAAGATTATGTGGAAGTGGTAGAGCGTCTTGCCGATGAGCCGGTAGACCTTCTGGAAATTAACGTGTCCTGTCCAAACGTTAAGGCCGGAGGAATTGCTTTCGGACAAAATCCCGATGCACTGTATGAGATTACCAAAGCAGTAAAAGCAAAGGCAAAACAGCCAATCGTAATGAAATTAAGCCCGAATGTCACAGATATTACCGAGATGGCGAAGGCAGCGGAGGCCGGCGGCAGTGACGCCCTTTCTTTAATTAATACCATCACCGGTATGAAAATCGATATTCACCGCAGGAAATTTGTTCTGGCTAATCAGACCGGTGGCATGTCTGGTCCGGCCATCAAACCGGTAGCTGTCCGGATGATTTATCAGGTTCATAAAGCCTGCAGCCTGCCGATTATCGGAATGGGCGGTGTCATGACCGGAGAGGATGCCATTGAGCTGATGATGGCAGGAGCAACCATGGTTTCTGTGGGAACGGCCAATTTCCACAATCCACGTGCAACAATGGAAGTGCTCGAAGGAATAAAAGCCTATATGGAACGATACAATATTGAAGATATTCATGAAATCATCGGCTGTATGTGAATTGAAAATGTAAGAAAAACATGGTAAGATAAGGAAAAATCCGGACGGTGAGGATAAATTCAGGCTTTTGTCGCTCCGGAAACCAAAAAAGGAGATGAAGCATCATGGAACAGTATAAAAAAGAGTTTATAGAATTTATGATTGATTGTAATGTACTAAAGTTCGGAGATTTTGTGACAAAGAGCGGAAGAAAGACACCGTTTTTTGTAAATACCGGATTTTATCGGACCGGTTCTCAGTTAAAGAGACTGGGGGAATATTATGCACAGGCGATTCATGACCGTTTCGGCTTTGATTTTGATGTCCTTTTCGGACCTGCTTATAAAGGAATTCCGTTAAGTGTTGCGGCAACCATCGCGATTTCTGACAAATTTGGCAAAGATATTCGTTATTGCAGCAACCGAAAAGAAATCAAAGACCACGGAGATAAGGGCATTTTACTGGGAAGCCCGATAGAAGACGGCGATAAAGTCATCATTATCGAGGATGTGACTACTGCCGGAACCTCTATCCAGGAGACGCTCCCAATTGTGAAGGCACAGGGAGATGTGGAGGTACTTGGCCTTGTGGTATCCGTAGACCGTATGGAAAGAGGGCAGGGTGAAAAGAGCGCTCTGACTGAAATCAGTGAAAAATATGGTCTGAAAACTACAGCGATTGTAACCATGGCGGAAGTTGTGGAGCATCTGTATAATCGTCCGTATAAAGGGAAAATAATTATTGATGATGAGATGAAAGCAGCCATCGATGCTTATTATGAGCAATACGGAGTGAAATAATTTTATCAGGAGGTTCGTTTTATGAATGAGAAAACATTTCATGCATTAAGTCGGATCGGTTCCGCAGGAATCGTTGTGGGAATTATCAGCCTGGTTGTGGGGATTTCTCTGGGAATCGTATCCATCGTAAGTGGTGCCTGCGCATTAAAATTAAAAAAGAATATTATGTTTTAAAAAAGGAAGCAGGGACCGATTTTTGTCGGTTCCTGCCTGTTATGTGTTTGGAAGGAACAAAAAGCCTTGAAAAAAAAGACAAGAAAAGTAATCGGATTGCTGAGCTTTTTTCTTTTGATTTTGTACGGCGTTATTATTATTTATTTTATGTGGTTCAGCGACAGGTTGGGGCGGGTGGAAGGCTACAGCACCTACCGTTATAATCTCGTTCCTTTTGATGAGATACGCCGTTTTATTATATACAGAAATTATGTATCCACGGGAGCATTTGTTATCAATCTTATTGGTAATTTTCTGGTGTTTTCACCGGTGGGCTTTCTGATACCGATATGGAGAAAATGGAGAACGAAAACAACCGGGTGTCTTCGGATTATCATATATTCCTTTTTGTTCAGTCTTTGCATTGAGACTCTGCAGCTTATTACGAGAGTGGGAGTCTTTGATGTGGATGACCTCTTTATGAATACCGTAGGAGGCCTGATTGGATGGATAGGATATCTTCTGGTTTTTAAAATATATCACATGATTATGAGGCAGAAGACAGAAAGCAGTGGAAAAGAGGTCTGACATGAAAAATAAAACAATCATTTCATTTTCCGAAAAAAAAGTATCTAAAAATGCTTTTATTACATTTGTGCTGGGAATTGCAGAGCTTATCGGCTTTATCATTTTGATGTTGATTTCCATACTTACCAAAGGGGGATTAAATATAATCGGCGGGCTTGCGGGCTGTCTGTTTGTACTCCTCGCCTTTTTTGGAGTCATCTGGGGAGTATTGAGTTATGATGATGCGAGAACCAATCAGAAATATAAGATTTCCGGTATTTGTCTGAATGTTATTGTGATTTTTATGGGAATTACCTTTATTATGCTTTAAATCTGTGCCAGAAAGATGCAAAATCGGAAATTGGAAGGAAAGAAAATGAATTATAAAGAATTATTCAGAGAAAAAAACGAGGCCGTGGCAGAACGACACGAGCTGACAATCTATCGACTCAGAGAGCTTGCCGGGGAAGGGAGTTCTCTTCTTACTGAAGAATTAAACAGATATTTTCAGAAAACAGCGGGATTTCTTCTGAAATGCCAGGAGGTCTGGCAGAAGGTGGAATCGGGAGAGTTTGAAACATATACGGCAGAAATGTTAAAAGAGGAAAATCTGGATTATTACAGTGATATTTTGCCGGAAAATTATGAAACCTCCTATGCCAATCCAGCTTATGCGGTAAAAGAGCTGGGCGAGGAATACGGAAGAATCTTAAGCTTTTTGTATACGGAGCTTCGTTCGGAGCGGGTGTTTGCTTTTGAACAGAATCTGGAGAAAATCACAGTTTTAAACGAGCTGTTTCTGGAGATTTTCGGAATGTTTGAGACCGAAAAAGTAAGCTACCATCAGATTCGGGAAGTGGTTTACTGGTTTTTATATGATTATGCCGACATGTGGGCTGGCGAGCGGGTGCGGGAGCTGCTTGACCCGGAGCTTTCCTTTGCCACAGATATTGTGATGACAGCAGACCTGTCGGACTGCCGGTATCTGTATGCCTACGGAGAATATATTTCTGACAATGAGATAAAAACGGCAGAGTTTTTAAACAGCCTTTCGGAAGAAGAAATCCGGGAAATTGCTTTCACATTTACCGATGGATACCGGGAAGGTTTTGCATTGAAAAATGTAGATTTATCAAAGAAACAGACGGTAAATATAAGGTATAATATCGGTTTTGAAAGAATTATCCGGGAAGCGGTCATGCAGTTTGAAAAACTGGGACTGCGTCCGATAATATACCGGGCTGCTTATAATACGCTGAATAAAAGACAGAATATAAAAATCGGCTATGTATCTACCAATCCCAACGAGCAGTATGATTACGACCATCGTTTTGACGATGCAATTTATTTTGACAAGCGGATGCTGGACCGGAAAATAAGCTGTATGAGGAAGGCCTATGAAGAATATGCGACAGAAGCCGCAGGGTTTGCGGGCCCGTCCTGTTTTGAGGTCTTTGGTGGAGTGCCTTTTGAACCGGTAAACAGAAAAGAGGCTTATCATCTCAGTGAAAGACAGCAGAATCTGCTTCTGGAATACCGGGCTCTGTCCAGTGAGCTGATGAGTGAATTTATCAATCAGGAAGAAACCAGCTTTACCATTATTGCCTTCCCGATTCCGGAAATCGGAGAGAAATATCCGGAAATATTCCGGGAAACACAAAAAGTAAATACACTGGATAAAAATGTCTATAAAAAAGTCCAGCAGAGTATGATTGACGTATTAGACCGGGCAGAGAAGGTAAGAATCATGGGGCGTGGAAGAAATATGACCAATCTTACCATTTCACTTATAGAACTTTCTGACCCGGAAACACAGACAAAGTTCGAAAACTGTCTGGCAGATGTCAATATTCCGGTGGGAGAAGTATTTACCACACCGAGACTGAAAGATACCACCGGGCTTCTTCATGTAAGCGAGGTATTTTTAAACGGACTTTGTTATAAAGATTTAAGAATCACCTTTGAAGATGGAAAGGTCACGGATTATTCCTGCGGAAACTTTGATGATTTGGAAGAGGGACGCAGATATATCCGGGAAAATATTCTTTTTGGAAGAGACACTCTGCCGATAGGAGAGTTTGCCATCGGAACCAATACCACCGCCTATGTTATGGCGGCAAAATATGGTATTATGCCCAGACTTCCGATTCTGATTGCGGAAAAAATGGGACCGCATATTGCCCTGGGAGACACCTGTTATTCTTACAGTGAAGATGTCAGGGTGTACAATCCGGACGGCAAGGAAATCATTGCAAAGGATAATGAATGCTCCCTGCTTCGGAAGAAAGACCGGAAAAAGGCTTATTTTAACTGCCATACGGACATTACCATTCCTTATGAGGCTCTGGACCGGATTGTTGCCGTAAGCAGTGACCGGGTGGAAACACCAATTATTCTGGACGGACGTTTTGTACTGGAGGGAACTCTTGTATTAAATGAGGCGTTTCAAAACGGAAAGTAACAGATGTGAAAAGACAGGAGAAAAGGACTGGAGGAAATTATGCTTCGAATCAGAAACGGAAGAGTGATGAATCCCGCCACACAGATGGATGAGCGGACAGATGTATGGATAAAAGACGGGCGGATTGTCGCCTATGGTGACGGAGAAGGTCTGGAAACGCCGTTTCAGGAGATTGATGCCGCAGGATGCATCGTGGCACCGGGACTGGTGGATGTTCATGTGCATTTCAGAGACCCGGGATTTACTTATAAAGAAGATTTGGAGACCGGCAGCGCAGCAGCAGCGGCAGGCGGCTTTACGACCGTTGTCTGTATGGCTAACACAAAGCCGGTGGTAGATTCTCCGGAGATTCTTTTGGATATTTTAAAAAGAAGCGAGGCTTTGCCGATTCATGTAAAACAGGTGTCTGCCGTTTCAAAGAACTTTGAGGGGAAAGAGATGGTGGATTTTGCCGAAATGGTAAATCAGGGTGCCTGTGGTTTCAGTGATGACGGCATTCCGCTGACGGATGCCGGGTTCATAAAAAAAGCCATGGAAATGGCGGCGGAAACCGGGCTTCCAATCAGCCTTCATGAAGAAGACCCATCTTTAAATGAAGTGAATGGAATCAATAAAGGAAAAGTCAGTGAGGAAATGGGTATCGGCGGTGCGCCTGCCATTTCTGAGGATGTTATGGTAGCCAGAGATATCATGCTGGCTCTGGAAACCGGAGCCAAAGTGGATATTCAGCATATCTCTTCCGGAAGAGCTGTTGATCTGGTTCGTTTTGCAAAAAAAATGGGTGCAAAAGTATATGCGGAAGTGACACCGCATCACTGTGTACTTACAGAGGACGATGTGAAAGAGCACGGAACCCTGTGCAAAATGAATCCGCCGGTTCGTACCGAGTGGGACAGGGCAAAGATCATCGAAGGACTTGTGGATGGTACGATTGATATGATTGCCACAGACCATGCGCCGCATTCTGCCGAAGAAAAAGCAAGAGAATTTACGAAAGCACCGAGCGGAATCATCGGCCTTGAGACATCCCTGGCCCTTTGCATCACCAACCTGGTAAAAAGAGGATATCTTACACTCATGGAGCTCCTCACCAAAATGACAATCAACCCTGCCCGGCTGTATCAGTTTGACTGCGGGGATATTTCAGTCGGCAAACCGGCGGATGTGGTAATCTTTGACCCGGAACAGCTTGTCCGTGTGGAAAAGTTCGCTTCCAAAGCGGTGAATTCTCCGTTCCTCGGAGCCGAGCTTTACGGAAAAATCCGTTATACAATCTGTGATGGTCATATTGTCTACCGCGGGTGAATTACCGGAGAGAGTTTTTGGCATTATGTAAAATGTACATCTGAAAAGTTTTATGCTACAATATCTGAAAAAGCGATTTTTTGATTACGGGAGGAAAAATATGATTCAGGAACTGATTAAAAATATCAAAGAAAAAGATGCCCCTATCGTCGTTGGACTGGATCCGATGCTTGGTTATGTGCCGGAGCACATTGTAAAAGATGCGTTTGCCGCCTATGGAGAAAACCTTGCCGGAGCAGCCGAAGCCATCTGGCAGTTTAACAAGGGAATCATTGATGCGACATACGATTTAATCCCGGCAGTAAAGCCGCAGATTGCCATGTACGAGCAGTTTGGACTGGAAGGGTTAAAAGCATTTAAGCGCACCTGTGATTACGCAAAAAGCAAAGGACTTGTTATCATCGGGGATATTAAGAGAGGGGATATCGGTTCTACCTCCGAGGCTTATGCCATCGGTCACGTGGGACAGGTTCAGATTGGGAATCAGAGCTTTTCTCCTTTTACCGAGGACTTTATTACCGTGAATCCATATCTGGGTTCTGATGGGGTAAAACCGTTTATCAAGGTCTGCAAAGAAGAAAATAAGGGAATGTTTATTCTGGTAAAAACATCCAATCCTTCCAGCGGAGAGTTCCAGGATCAGAAGGTGGACGGCACTCCTCTCTATGAAATCGTGGCAAAAAAAGTTGCCGAATGGGGAGAAGAGCATATGGGCGAGGATTACAGCTACATCGGAGCTGTTGTCGGAGCAACCTATCCGGAAATGGGAGCAGTTTTAAGAAAGCTCATGCCGAAAAACTATATTCTTGTGCCGGGCTACGGCGCACAGGGCGGTCAGGGAAAAGATCTGGCGCCATTCTTTAACGAAGATGGTCTGGGTGCCATTGTGAATTCCAGCCGCGGCATTATCTGTGCTTATAAGAAGTCCGAGATTTACGGACCGGAAAATTATGCGGATGCCAGCCGTCAGGCAGTTCTGGATATGAAGGAAGATTTGAAAAATGCCTTTGTAAAATAAGGCTTTGACATAAAAAATGATTCTTGATGATTTATTTTTACAGAAAGGAAGCAAATCATGGCTAAAGTAGGTATTGTAATGGGCAGCGATTCCGATATGCCGATTATGAGTAAGGCAGCAGAGGTCCTGGAAGAACTGGGGATTGATTTTGAGATGACAATTATTTCCGCGCACAGAGAGCCGGAAGAGTTTTTCAGTTATGCAAAATCCGCGGAGGAAAAAGGTTTTAAGGTAATCATCGCAGGCGCCGGAAAAGCAGCGCATCTGCCGGGAATGTGTGCGGCAATCTTCCCGATGCCGGTCATTGGAATTCCGATGAAGACCTCCGATTTGGGCGGAGTGGATTCTCTTTATTCCATCGTTCAGATGCCGACCGGTATTCCGGTAGCTACTGTGGCAATCAACGGAGCGGCTAATGCGGGTATTCTCGCAGCAAAAATTCTTGCCACCTCCGATGCAGAGCTGCTTGAAAGACTGAAAGCATACTCAGAGAAATTAAAAAATCAGGTTGTGGCAAAAGCGGAGAAGCTGGATGCCGTAGGATACAAAGAATACCTGAAACAGATGTAAATAAATAATAATAAAAAGCGGCAGAGCCGGGAACACAGAAGAAGGAAAGGAGTCTGTTATGGATTACAAGAAAGCAGGCGTGGATATTGAAGCAGGATATAAATCCGTAGAACTGATGAAAAAATATGTACAGGGAACCATGCGTCCGGAGGTTCTCACAAACCTGGGAGGTTTTTCCGGAGCATTTTCTCTTAAGAAATTTATGAGCATGGAGAACCCGACACTGGTATCCGGTACGGACGGTGTGGGAACCAAGCTGAAAATTGCGTTCCTTATGGATAAGCATGATACAGTAGGTATCGACTGTGTAGCGATGTGTGTCAACGATATTGCCTGTGCCGGTGGAGAACCATTATTTTTCCTGGATTACATTGCCTGCGGCAAAAACTATCCGGAAAAAATTGCTTCCATCGTAAGTGGTGTGGCAGAAGGCTGCAAACAGTCTGAAGCGGCGCTGATTGGCGGAGAAACTGCGGAAATGCCTGGATTTTATCCGGTAGACGAATATGACCTGGCCGGCTTTGCTGTAGGAATCGTGGATGAAAAAGATCTGATTACCGGAAAAGATATTAAAGCAGGAGATGTCCTTGTGGGTATCGCTTCCTCCGGAATTCACAGTAACGGATATTCTCTGGTTCGTAAGGTATTCCCGATGGAAAAAGAAGCGTTAGGGGAATACAAAGAAGAACTGGGCAAAACTCTTGGAGAAGCCCTTCTGACTCCAACCAAAATCTATGTAAAAGCGTTAAAAGCCGTGAAAGAAGCCGGTGTGACCATTAAAGGCTGCAGCCATATTACAGGAGGCGGCTTCTATGAAAATATTCCTCGTATGCTTCCGGAAGGAGCCCGCGCAGTCGTAGAAAAAGACAGTTATGAAGTTCCTGCCATCTTCCGTCTTCTTCAGAAAGAAGGCGATATCGCAGAAGAGATGATGTACAATACCTATAACATGGGTATCGGTATGATGCTGGCTCTGGATGCAGCAGACGTGGATGCAGCCGTGAAGGCTCTGGAATCTGTTGGTGAGAATGCATATGTTGTGGGACATATCGAAGACGGTGAAAAGGGAGTGACCTTATGTTAAGGCTGGCAGTGCTTGTATCCGGCGGCGGAACCAACCTGCAGGCCATCATGGATGCGGTGACAGCCGGAACCATTACCAATGCAGAGATTGTGACAGTAATCAGCAATAATGCCGGTGCTTATGCCCTGGAACGCGCAAAACAATACGGTGCGGAGGCACTGCTTCTTTCTCCGAAGGACTTTGAGACCAGAGAGGATTTTCATCAGGGTCTTCTGGAAACGCTGAAAGAACGGAATATAGACCTGGTGGTTCTGGCCGGATATCTTGTGGTTGTTCCGCCATGCGTCATAAAAGAATACGAAAACCGGATTATTAACATTCATCCGTCCCTGATTCCTTCATTTTGCGGAACCGGCTGCTATGGACTTCATGTGCATGAAAAGGCCCTGGCAAGAGGCGTGAAGGTTTCCGGTGCCACAGTGCATTTTGTGGATGAGGGAACCGATACCGGACCGATTATTCTTCAGAAGCCGGTGATGGTAAAAGAAGGAGATACCCCGGAAACACTGCAGCGCAGAATTATGGAAGAAGCAGAATGGATTATTTTACCGAAGGCAATTGATTTGATTGCCAATGGAAAGGTACATATCGACGGCCGGACAGTGACCATCGATGAATAAAACGGAGGATGTATAATGAAAGTTTTAATTGTGGGAAGCGGCGGCAGAGAGCATGCCATCGCATGGGCAGTTAATAAAAGTGATAAAGCAGATAAAATTTACTGTGCACCGGGAAATGCCGGAATTGCAGAGTATGCCGAATGTGTGAATATCGGCGCCATGGAATTTGACAAGCTGGTTGCTTTTGCAAAGGAAAAAGAGATTGACTTAACGATTATCGGAATGGATGACCCGCTGGTTGGCGGAGTCGTGGATGCCTTTGAGGCAGAAGGCCTTAAGGTATTCGGACCAAGAAAGAATGCGGCAATCATTGAAGGCTCCAAGGCATTTTCCAAGGATTTGATGAAAAAATATCATATTCCGACAGCGGCATATGAGAATTTCACAGACAAAGACGAAGCTCTTGCCTATCTGGAAACCGCCAAAATGCCAATCGTTTTAAAAGCCGACGGCCTTGCTCTCGGAAAAGGTGTTCTTATCTGTAATACCCTGGAAGAGGCAAAAGACGGTGTGAAGACAATCATGGAAGACAAAAAGTTCGGTGATGCCGGAAATACCATGGTTATTGAAGAATTTATGACCGGACGGGAAGTTTCCGTTCTGGCTTTCTGTGACGGAAAAACCATCAAATGTATGACCAGCGCACAGGATCATAAAAGAGCCGGAGACGGAGATACGGGATTAAATACCGGCGGTATGGGAACATTTTCTCCAAGTCCGTTCTATACAAAGGAAGTGGAAGACTTCTGTGAAAAATACATTTATCAGCCAACCATTGATGCAATGGCTGCAGAGGGACGTCCGTTTACCGGTATCCTCTTTACCGGTCTGATGCTGACTGAAGATGGTCCGAAGGTTCTCGAATACAATGCCCGTTTTGGTGACCCGGAAGCTCAGGTTGTTCTGCCTCGTATGAAAAATGATATTCTCGAGGTGATGGAAGCCTGCGTGGAAGGCCGTCTGGACGAGATTGATTTACAGTTTGAAGACAACGCGGCAGTTTGCGTGGTACTGGCTTCCGATGGATATCCGGTTTCTTACCAGAAAGGATTCGTCATCGGCGGACTGGAAAACTTTAAAGAGAAAGACGGATATTACTGCTTCCATGCCGGTTCCAAACTGACCGAAGAGGGAATCGTGACAAACGGAGGTCGTGTGCTCGGAATTACCGCAAAGGGAAGTGACTTAAAAGAGGCACGGAAAAATGCCTATGCGGCCACAGAATGGGTAACCTTTGAGAATAAATATATGAGACACGATATCGGTAAAGCGATTGACGAGGCCTGACGCACTGTGAATATGGAAAGTGTAAAAAAAGGGCTGCGTGACGGGATTCCCATTTCCCTGGGATATTTTGCCGTGTCCTTTGCTTTCGGAATACTGGCAGTGGACAGCGGTTGTACCGTTTTGGAAGCGGTTCTCATATCTTTTACTAACCTTACCTCCGCAGGACAGTTTGCCGGGCTTACGGTAATCGCCCAGGCAGGAACCCTGCTGGAGATGGCGGTCACGCAGCTTGTCATAAACTCCCGGTATATGCTTATGTCCATCGCAATGTCTCAAAAGGTCGATGCAGATTTTCATGGCATCTGGCGATGGCTGTTGGGCTATGGAATCACCGATGAGATATTTGCAGCGGCGATTCAGACCGACGGGACAATCAAAAGAAGCTATTTTGGCAGTCTCATTATATTACCGGTTATCGGCTGGACTGCCGGAACTTTCCTGGGTGCATTTCTCGGCAATATTTTGCCGGTAATGCTGACCAATGCACTGGGTGTTGCCCTCTACGGAATGTTCATCGCCGTAGTTGTGCCAAAGGCAAGGGAGGATTTTCACGTATTGTTTGCGGTACTCATCGCAGTGGCAATCAGCATGGCCTTAAAATATATCCCGGTGTTCTCCTTTATATCCGGAGGATTCGGAATCATTATCTGCGCCGTAGCTGCTTCAGCAGTCGGAGCACTGGTATTCCCGGTAAAGGAGGATGAATAAATGGACTTTAAGACATTTTTACCTTATCTGATTGTTATGGCGGGTGTCACTTATTTAATCCGGGCAATTCCGCTGGTACTGGTCAGACATAAAATAAAAAACAGATTTTTAAATTCATTTTTGTATTATATTCCGTATACCGTTCTGGCATCTATGACTTTCCCGGCTATTCTTTACGCTACGGGAAGCATGCTTTCCGCCGCCGTAGGATTCGCCGTGGCGCTGGTGCTGGCGTTCTTCCGCAAAAGTCTTATTGTGGTGGCGGCAGGAGCCTGCGGAGCGGTTCTGCTGGCGGAAGCGGTTATGATATTATTATGAGAAAGAAAAGGAGGCTGTGTTCTATTTTCCTAAAATAGAGCGCAGTCTCTTTTTTCTGTCTGGCGGAGTACGTTTCTGCCGGATGAAAATCTTGAATCAGTCCGGCAGTGGAAAGGATATAGCGGGAGGCAGGGTGCAGGCTTAATACTTGTGCTGCCCGCAGGCTTTGTGCAGGTATTTTTCCTTTGTGGCCTGCCCGCCCCGGATGTGCCGTTCCTGTTTATTGATTTCCAGCACAGAACGAACCTCGGCAGCCAGATGATGATTAATCTGCGGCAGGCGTTCTACAAGGTCTTTATGTACCGTAGATTTTGAAATGCCGAATTTTTTTGCAGTGGAACGAACGGTAGAATTGTGGTCAATGGTGTACTGAGCGATAGATAGAATTCTGTTTTCCATATATTGTTTCATAATGAAGGGAAGCTCCCGTGAATTTTGTACAGTCTATGCTTGTAAAACCTGTCCTATGAGCAAAATTGGGAAGTGGAAAAGGAAGAAAACAAAAGAAATTTCAGTATCTTTTGAAAAACGACTGTTATATAATAATTGAACCAGAATAAGAAATATGGTATATTTAACTTGTATCAAACGATAGGGACAAAACGATAAACCAACAAATTATACGAAGAAATAATAGAACGCTAAAAAAGAAGACATTATGGGAAGTTCAAAGAATTAAGGAGGAAGAGACAAATGAGAACACGGTTTCTAAGTACCATGCTTACATTATTTATGGTACTCATGCTTGTACCGGCAACGGCGTTTGCCGAGAGCAGCACCGAAGCAGGTGCAGGTTGCGTGCCAAATGTGACGACCTATGCCACGAAGGCACAGCTGATGGACGATACGTTCGCGCCGAATGCAAACGGAACGGCCAATAACATCGGCAAGCTGGTGTTCGGCAGTAATGGCACAACATCGCAGCAGTGGTACATCCTGGGACGCGATGATGGTGTATCCGGAGACAACACCATTATCTTCTCCACCGCTAAGATAGGAGAAGTGAGTAATTTTAGCCCGGATTATAGTGAGAAAACGTACGACTACGTCGCAGGAACGGGTTATGGGGACGGTAATGGCAGCATATCTGTATATGCGACCCATTACGGAGCAAGTCTCCTTCGAAATGAACTGAACAACATGGTGAGCGATTTGAACACGACCTACTTCTCTGCCACCGAAAAGGGCTTGCTGAATGCTACTACTGTGACAACATATGACAATAAAAACCACCTGGATTATACCACCACAGACAAACTGTATGCACTGGCAACAGACAAAAGTGGCAGTAGTTCAACAATACAGGCAGGAAGCCGGAGGCAAGTAACACTTGCTCAGAATAGCTACTGGAACACCGGGACTACCTTCTTTCTACGTACGGCTCTAACCCACTTTAGTGTAATGTGTACAGAGCCGGGCTTCGGGCTGAACAACTATGGAGTTGGGTCTGATTTGGCTCCTCGTCCTGCTTCCAATCTGAATCTGTCCTCTGTGCTCTTTGCCTCCGCTGCAACCGGTGGGGCAGGTAGTGAGATCACATCAATCATGCCGATGAAGCTGCGGTTTGATGGCTCAGGCAAGGACATCGGAACGGTGACCTACGATGCAAGTTATAAGATTGTGGCACACAAGGATCCTGCCGCAACGGGCAATGTGTTCCTGGTGGTTCAGGGCAACGACGGGACAAAAGACTGGTTTTACAGCGTGGCTGTGGAAGAGACAACGGAGCTTACGGCAGGGCAGATTGCTAAAGATATAGGCTCGACTAACGTCTCTCTTGCAAATTGCAAAATCTGGCTGGAAACGAAGGATGAAGCAGATGGCCTGATCTATGCGGTGAATGCAGAGGCCAGCACTTATTCCGTTACGCTGAACGCAAACGGCGGTACTGTCAACGGCAATGTAGACAGTTACACCTCGGGCAAGGGAACGGTGCTCCCGACGGACGTCACCATGACCGGCTGCACCTTCAGGGGCTGGTACAACAACCCGGCTCTGATGGGCAAACCAGTCACGTCCATAAGCGCCACTGATACCGGGGACAAGGAATATTGGGCTAAATGGGAGGCAAATACTTATAAGGTAATATTGAACGCCAACGGCGGAACCATCAACGATGAAGTCACCAGCTACACCTACGGCATGGGTGCTGCGCTCCCGACCGGGGATGGCGTGACAAGCGTCGGCCATACCTTCGCCGGCTGGTACAACAACGAGGACCTCACGGGCAACTCCGTCACGGAAATCGGTGAAACTGAGCTCGGTGAGAAGCAGTATTGGGCGAAGTGGGAGCATCAAATTATCCTCGTGGAGGAAAAGGCCGCAACCTGTACTGCTGATGGCTACAAGGCACACTACGCCTGCAAGGGCTGTGATACCTGGTTCGAGGACGCAGCGGGCACCGTCGAGCTCACGGATCGAGACAGCTACACGAAAAACGCCCTTGGCCACAGGAACGAAACATTTACGACCAGGGCCACCGCAAGCGCTGACGGAAATGTTGTCAGGAAATGCTCCGTATGTAACGAAACTCTTGCAACAACAGTAATTCCAAAAGTATCAAACATTAAGCTTTCAGTAACAAGCTATACTTACGATGGTAAAACAAAGACACCAACAGTCAAGGTTATTGATGCAAAGGGGAATACCATTTCTTCAGGTGAGTACACAGTATCTTATCAGGGTGGACGCAAGAATGTCGGTCAATACAGAGTGGCTGTTACATTTAAGAGTTCAAGTGCTAAGTACACAGGCTCAAAGTACCTTTATTTCAATATCAACCCTAAAGGAACGAACATCACAAGTGTGGGCGGAGCAAGCAAGGCTTTCACTGTGAAATGGAAGAAACAGTCAGCGAAGATGGCAACATCTACAATCACAGGATATCAGATCCGATACAGCACATCATCAAAGATGACAGGTGCCAAGACAACGACTGTAAAGGGCTATAAGTACACCGGCAAGAAGATTACCAAGCTAAAAGCTAAGAAGAAGTATTATGTACAGGTAAGAACCTACAAGACAGTCAGCGGAAAGAATTATTATTCTTCATGGAGCAAGGTAAACGCTGTTAAAACCAAATAGCATTTAAAAGTAAATGAATATTTACATAGCCGTCCGGCTTTCAATTCGAAAGTCGGGCGGCCTTTTTAGCCTAAAATTGCACGCAACGTGCAGTCAACAGGTTTGACTTAAAAAACATCTCCCTGTAAAAGGAAATTATTAACTTTTCATAAGTGTGTTGATGTGATAACATACTAAAGGATATTAAAACGAAAAGAGGAATCAAATTGAAAAAGCTATGGAATTTATTCTGCACATTTGCCATAATCGGTGTCAGCACCTTTGGAGGCGGTTACGCCATGCTGCCGATTCTGCAGAGGGAGATTGTGGAGAAAAGGCATTGGGCCACAGAAGAAGAACTTACAGATTATTATGCAATCGGACAGTGTACGCCGGGAGTGATTGCGGTGAACACAGCCACCTTTATCGGATATCGGTATTGTGGAATCTCCGGGGCAATTATCGCTACGCTGGGGCTGGTCTGCCCTTCGATTATAATCATTACAGTGATAGCTATGTTTTTAAAGAATTTTGCGCAGATAGAGGCAATTAAGCATGCATTTAACGGGATTCGTGCCTGTGTATGTGCTCTGATTTTTCATGCGGTAATAAAGCTTGGCAAAAAGTCAATTGTCGATAACCGGAGTATGATTATTTTTCTGATTATTCTGGCTCTGGCGGTACTGACCTCTGTTTCCACAGTGGTTCTTATTGTATGCGCCGGGGTAGCGGGGATTTTTCTGATGCCCGCTTCCGGACAGAAGAAAGGAGAGTAGAATATGCTGTATCTGAGAGTATTTATTGAATTCTTTAAAACCGGACTTTTTGCAGTGGGAGGAGGTCTGGCCACGCTTCCTTTTCTGTATGAGATGGCGGAGCGAACCGGATGGTTCAGCGCGGCGGATATTGCCAATATGATTGCGATTTCTGAATCGACTCCAGGGCCTATGGGGGTAAATATGGCAACCTATGTGGGACATTCGGTTCTGGGGACATTCGGAGGGATTATTTCTACGATTGGTTTGATTTGTCCTTCTGTCATTGTCATTATTCTGATTTCAAAAGCATTGGAGAAGTTTAAGGAATCGGTGCTGGTTCAGAAGATATTTTACGGGTTACGTCCGGCATCCATGGCACTGATTATGGCGGCAGGGCTTGGCGTGGCAAAAATCAGTCTGATTCATCTCGATTTGTGGGAAAAAACCGGAAAGCTGATTAATTTGTTTGATGTTAAAAGCATTCTTGTTGCAGTTGCTGCGTTTGTGGTGGTATCACGATTCAAGGTGAATCCGATTTTGTGTATTGCCTGTTCTGCCGTGATAGGTATTGTGGCAATGATGTAAATAAATAACCATAAATGTAAAAAATTGCTTGCAATTTACCGAGAGATTCTGTATACTTAATATAAGAAATGTTTATGTAAACCATAATTGGTAATTTGAGGATGTTTTAATGGGAATGATAACAGAACAATTGACGCCAACGGAGAGGCAGTTGCTTTTATACGGTGAGGAGATTTTGCGTTCTCCCGGGATGCAGAAGGAGCATGACTATATTCAGCATGGGAGGATAACGGTATTTGAGCATTCTCTTGGAGTGGCATATATGAGCCTGCGAATTGCCCGCAGGTTGAAGCTTCATGTGGATGAGAGGGCGTTGATTCGGGGAGCACTGCTCCATGACTACTTTTTGTATGACTGGCATATTAAAGAGGATTATCACCGGTGGCACGGCTTTTGTCATCCGGAGATTGCCCTTCGCAATGCCGGAGAAGATTTTGAGCTGGGAGAAATCGAGCAGGATATCATCGGTAAGCATATGTTTCCGCTGACGTTCCGGAGTGTTCCACGTTTTCGTGAAAGTATGCTTGTGTGCCTGGTGGATAAACTCTGTGCCTGTCTGGAGATAATTTCTTTGAGCTATATTAATGAAAGGATAAAATATGCGGCGGGATGCCGTCTGAATCAGGGGTGATATATTGTGAATGAACTGGCTGTTCTGGATTTTATTCAGGAGCATCTGACCGGAGGAATGGGAGATGTTTTAATGCCTGCCATTTCTTTTTTGGGGAATGGCGGCATGATATGGATTATTCTTGCTCTTGTGCTTCTTTTGATACCCAAAAAGAGAAGAGAAGGACTGGCGGTTGTCATTGGACTTTTAGCAATGCTTCTGTTATGCAATATAATTCTGAAGCAGGTGGTTGGCAGGCCTCGTCCGTTTGATGTGAATACGGCAGTGAAGCTGCTTGTAAAGCCGCCTTCGGATTATTCTTTTCCATCCGGACACACATGTGCGGCAGTGACGGCAGCGGCGGCTCTGTTTTTCAGAAAGAGCAGGCTCTGGCTTCCGATAGCGGTGGCAGCGGCGTTGATGGGATTTTCCCGGCTGTATCTTTATGTCCATTATCCGACGGATGTTCTTGGAGGAGCCCTTCTGGGGATTTTGTGCGGATGGATTGGAAGTATAGTGTGCGATCAGATTATGAAAGAAAAATCTTCTGCAGGAGTTGAACAAAAAAACCGCATTTGATGAAAAAACGGAAGTATAATTGTATATAATGTTATTTGACTAACAGAGGAAATTCGTTTATAATTTTATATAATAAACTATTAATAAAATATATTATGAATAAGGGATAAAGAGACACTTATCCCTGTTTCTTTTTTTAGAAAGAATAATCGGAGGATAATAATATGTGTGGAATCGTAGGATATATCGGACAGCAGCAGGCTGCGCCTATTTTATTGCAGGGTCTTTCCAAGCTGGAGTACAGAGGATATGATTCTGCCGGAATCTCTGTGCGAAACGGAGAAGAGGAGACGGTAATTGTAAAATCAAAAGGAAGACTGAAGGTTCTGGCGGAAAAGACCAATGACGGTCTGGCAGTAAAAGGAAACTGTGGTATCGGTCATACCCGCTGGGCTACTCATGGTGAGCCTTCCGAGCAGAATGCTCATCCTCACGCTTCCGAGGATTCGAGTGTGGTTGCGGTACATAACGGAATCATTGAGAATTATCAGGAGATTAAGGAAAAGCTGGAGAAAAAGGGATATGTTTTCTATTCAGAAACAGATACTGAGGTTGCCGTAAACCTGATTGATTATTATTACAAAAAGCATGATGGAGACCCGTTAGATGCCATCGCAAAGGCTATGATGCGTATTCGCGGTTCCTATGCTTTGGCGATTATGTTCCGGGATTATCCGGGAGAAATTTTTGCGGCCCGCAAGGACAGTCCGATGATTATCGGAATTAATAATTCCGATGTATTTATTGCTTCGGATGTTCCGGCTATTTTGAAATATACACGGAATGTATATTATATTGGTAATATGGAGATTGCCAGACTTACCTGCGGCAATGTGACCTTCTATAACATTGATAAAGAAGAGATTGAAAAAGAACTGACCGAGATTAAGTGGGATGAGGAAGCAGCCGAAAAAGGCGGATTTGAGCATTACATGATGAAAGAGATTCATGAGCAGCCAAAGGCTGTCCGTGATACGCTGAATTCCATGATTAAAAATGGAAGCATTTCTCTGTCCGATGCAGGACTCAGTGATGAGGAACTGGAGAAGATCAGTCATATTTACATTGTTGCCTGTGGTTCTGCCTACCATGTGGGTGTTACCCTGCAGTATGTTATTGAAGATATGGCACGGGTTCCGGTAAGTGTGGATTTGGCCAGTGAATTCCGTTACAGACAGCCGATTATGGAGAAGGACGGCCTGGTTATTATTATCAGTCAGTCCGGAGAAACGGCAGACAGTCTGGCGGCACTCAGAGAGGCAAAGGAAAAAGGAGTAAAAACTCTGGGTATCGTGAATGTAGTTGGTTCTTCTATCGCCAGAGAAGCAGACCGGGTAATTTATACGCTTGCCGGTCCGGAGATTGCCGTTGCAACAACAAAGGCTTACAGTGCCCAGCTTGCGGCAGGTTATGTACTTGCTGTTCAGCTTGCAAAGGTGCGTGGAAAGATTAACGAAGAGAAATATACAGAGATGATTGAAGAGCTTCTGATGCTTCCGGATAAGATTGCGAAGACTCTCGAGGATAAAGAAAGAATTCAGTGGTTTGCATCCAAGTTTTCCAATGCGAAAGATGTATTCTTTGTCGGAAGAGGTCTGGATTATGCCATTGGTCTCGAAGGAAGCCTGAAGATGAAGGAAATCAGCTATATTCATTCCGAAGCATATGCTGCCGGAGAGCTGAAGCATGGAACTATCAGCCTGATTGAAGATGGAATTCTTGTCATCGGTATTCTCACACAGCAGGAGCTTTATGAGAAGATGATCAGCAACCTGGTGGAAGTGAAGAGCCGTGGAGCATATCTGATGGGATTAACCGTATATGGCAATTATGGAATTGAAGATACGGTAGATTTCTCTGTTTATGTTCCAAAGACCAGCAAGTATTTTGCGTCTTCTGTAGCCATTATCCCATTACAGCTTATGGGATACTATCTGAGTGTATCAAAAGGTCTGGATGTAGATAAACCTCGTAACCTTGCCAAGAGTGTTACGGTAGAATAAACATAAAGCTTATACTGCCTCAGTGCAGAAAATGCCGGTTCTTGAACGGCATACCCCGGGAAAGAGATTGTTTTTCAGGGCGATGCTGTGAAAACCGGCATTTTTAATTTGCGCGAAGATATAAGATGAACGGAAATGCAGTCACACCTATTCCTCTTTGGAAACCGACTGCATCAAAAGCTGATGAATGTCCGGGTGTTCTTTTTTGAGAAGAATCGGGCGATAGTCTTTGTCTAAAAAACAATGTTCGCTTGTCGCGGTGCAGACCAGAGTATCATCGGCCATATTTTTCATTTCATAAGAAAGAACCAGACGAACTCCCCGGAATTCTTTGACGGTAACCTGGATAGCTATACAGTCTCCAAAGGTTGTGCTGTGTTTGTATTTGCAGTCAACGGAAAGAACCGGGGAAAGGATGCCGCGGTTTTCCATTTCTCTGTAATCACATCCAATCCGGGAAAGATAATCAATCCGGGCTTCTTCCATCCAGCGAATGTAATTCGAATGATGAGTAATCTGCATACGGTCTGTTTCATAATATTGTACTTTGTGAATATAAGGTTCCATAATGCCTCCAATGTTTCAGGGAACCGGCGAAAAATGCCGGTTCTGTATTTGTAATCTTTTGTTAAAAGGTTTTTTAGGTGTATTCCAGACGGAGAGAACTGCCTTTTTCGCCCGTATCGGAAGAAGTAACCAGCAGCTTCACCGGCACCCGGGAACGAATGGCATCAACATGAGTAATAATGCCGATGCTTCTTTTTTTATTTGGCAGCCGTTCCAGACTGGTC
Organism: Eubacterium sp.; assembly: GCA_022769785.1. Lineage (GTDB taxonomy): Bacteria > Bacillota > Clostridia > Lachnospirales > Lachnospiraceae > Anaerobutyricum. The sequence continues at coordinate 22,082 of JALEIY010000128.1, read as the reverse complement.
ATGACCACATCCAGCAGGTCTTCATCCAGGCTTCCGAAGCCCTCATCCAGAAAGAAAAGCTCTAGAGGTGCAGTGCCGTTCAGCTGGATTGCGGAAGACAGGGCAAGGGCCAGTGAGAGGGAGGTGATAAAGGTTTCGCCGCCGGATAAAGTATCACAGGGACGAAGAATCCCGCCGTTTTTATTATCGCGAATGATGAATTCCGTTGCTTCATTGACTTCCAGCTCATAATTTCCGCCGGAAATGTCAGAAAGGATGTCGGATGCTTCCAGAGCAATATAGCGAAGTCGGGATTTGGCAACATACTCAATAAAGCTGTTTCCTTTGAAAAGGAGCTCCAGACGGTGAATCAGTTCTTTTTTCCGGAGTCCTTTTTCCATATCCTTTTCTAGTTTTTTCTTTTCTTTCAGTCGTTTTTCCTGCTCTTTTCTCTCATGGGAAAGCAGAGTTGTTTTTTTCTGCAGTTCCTCTTCCCGTTCTTTCCAGTCGTTATATGTTTTCTGTAAATTCAGCCAGTTCTCTTCGGAAATGCTCTGTCCCTTTAATTTTTCGCCAAGATACGTCAGACGTTCCTTCGTTTTTTGAAGTCCGGATTCAAATGCTTCGATTTCTGCAGAAAGGGTGGCCATGGTTTCTGCAGAAAGACAAAAGTCTTCCGGAGTATCTGTTTCGGAGAAGCCGACGGCTTTTTTTTGTGTTTGCAGTGTTTCGGCAGCTTCTTTTAAATATTGGGCACATTTTTCTTCATCCTGTCTGGCGGCAAGAAATGCCTCACGGTTGAACTGATACTTTTGAAGGGCATCCTGAAAGGCTTTCTCGGTCGCTGTTTTGGCATTTTCCAGTTCTTCTTTTTCTTCGGAAAGATGCGAAAGTGCTTTGTCAAAATTGGTATCCGGAGAAACCGTTTTCGGGAAAAGCTCTTTTTGTTCCTGGATAAAAGAATCATAGCTGATAAGCTCCTGACTCACGGAAGCAATCTGGCCGGATAACGTCAGGGTTTCCGAGTGAAGCTGTTCCATTTGCTTTCGAAGCCCTTCTAAGGTATTCCGGCTTTCTTTCAGATGATTTTGTGCAGTCAGCAGCTCCTTTTCTGCATCCAGAGCTTTTTGCCGGGCATCCGTAAAGCTTTCCACGCCCAGGGAGGAACGCAGAGACAGAATTTCCTGTCCTGTCTGCCGAAGCTGTTCAAAAGAAACGGTGAGCTGTTGCTGCTTTTCCTGACATTGACGGAAAAGCTGAGTAAGACGTCCGTCTGCTGAGGAAAAGCTGCTGCAAAGCTGCCCTGCCTGTCGGGACAGATCTTCCGGAGAGTCCGATAAATTCGTAACAGGGGCAGAATCCGGGTAATCGGAAGACTGCGCAGTCCCAGATGTCTCGGGAGAAAAAGGATTCTTTGGACTGTCAGAATCTGTCATATGGGAAGAAAGAGAATTCAGGGTCATCTGCAGAAGGGAAAGCTCTGCGGAAATCTTTTGACGTTTCTCAAAAAGGGCGGTTTCCTGTTTTTCCAGAGAAGAGAGCTGCCGCCTGGCTTCTTCCAGCTTTTTTGCGGGAGCAAAATCGTGGCTTAGAAGAGAAAGGTCATAGTGGACAGAGCCACAGACCGGGCAGGGTGCGCCGTCTTTTAAGCTTTCCCGACTAAGGTCCGCCAGCTTATTTTGATTCAGCTGTTCAATTTCCTGCCGAAGTGCGGCTTTTTTGTCCGTCATCGTCTGAAGTTCGGCAAGAAGCGACTGTTCTTTTTCCTGTGTTGTTTTTAACAGACAGGTTATACGGGCAAAAAGAGCACGGAGCTGTTTTGTCCGGTCACTCTGTTCCTTTTGCAAAAGTGAAAGCGAATTTTGTTCTTCGGACAGACTTTTTTTGAACTCCTCGTAAGTCCTTCTTTTTTCCCGATAAGTCTCTTCCATGACAAAGCCTCTTTCCATTACCGCTTTTTTGCTGCTTTCCTGCTGGAGAGCCTCACATTTTTCTTCGAGGAGAAGGATAGAGGCTTTCAAAGAAGCTTCTTTTTCAGAAAGAGAAGCCTGTTTATTGGACAGTTCTGTAAGAGCCTTCTGGATGTGAAGAAGGTCCTGCTGTCGGAGCTCCTTCTTTTTTGTCCACTGAAGAATCAGGCTGTGACATTCCGAAGCCTTCAGGAGAAGCTGTTCTTCCTTCAACAGCAAAGGAAATCGTTCCTGATAAAGAGCCGCGGCCTGTTCGCTTTTTTGCTGAAGGGTGTTTCGGGTCTCCTCGGAGGCGGCAAAGGTTTTTTCCAGTTCGATTCGGGCCTTCGCTGCCTGTGTATGGGACAGAACGGCTTTTTGCGCCTGCATGACGAAAGGACTGATTTGAGCCGCTTTTTTCCCGTTTTCCAGACGCTGTTTTTTGTCGGTAATCAGTGGAAGCTGACTTTCCGCTTCCTTTAACGCATGGGAAAGAGTATCGGCTTCCCGGGACAATGTGCGGATTTCATCTGCCTGTAAAAATGCTTCTTTCGAAGCTTCTTTTTCAGAAGAGGCAAGGGTAAGCTGCTCCTTGGCAGAAGCCAGAGATACTGTGAGTTCTTGGATACGCTTATCAGAGACATCTTCATAGGCAAGGAGCTGTCCTGAGAGTGACTGAAGTGTCAACTCATGCTGCTGCCGTGTCTGAGCGATTTTTTGTGTCAGCTCGACTCCATATTTTTCCAGATGAAAAATGCGTTGGAGCATACTTCGGCGGTCCGCATTTTTCAGTTTCAGAAATTCACTGAACTGTCCCTGGGGCAGAACGACGGTACGCATAAAATCGTCACTGTTTAAACCAAGAAGTCGGGTGCATTCTCTGGTAACCTCCGAAGGCCGGTCTGCCAGAACGGCTGGCTCGGTGTCAGTCAGCTCCAGCAGCCGACCGCTGTAATTGCGAACCGTTTTGGATGAGTCTTTTCCGTGATAACGAAAAGAACGTTCCACCTGATACCGTCTTGTTTTATCTGTGGTAATGGAAAAGGTAAAAGAGACTGCAGCCGTCTTTTCATGAATATTTATAAAATTTTTCGTGGAACGGGGCAGACTGGCATAAAGTGCCAGGGTAATTGCATCTAAAATACTCGATTTGCCGCTGCCGGTTGGCCCGAAAATCCCAAAAAGACCATAAGAGGTTAGCTGGGAAAAATCTATGGTCTGCTCCGTACGGTAGCTGTTGATGCCCCGCATGGTCAGTTTTAATGGTTTCATAAATCATTTCCTTCCAAATATAAGAACGCCTAAGTGTTCTTGCTGCGAGATGTGCGTCATGGGTTAGCATGACAAAATCCTGTGGATGGTCACACCAAAAAGGCGGCCGTTATGGTATCAAATCACTTTCTTCGCCCAGAATATCCAAAAGAAGTTCCCAGGCCTCCGGTTCCATATCTGTCTGAAACTTCTGGCGGTAAAAATCCTTTACCAATACATCGAACGGCAGCTCCTCCGGCTCTCCGGCATGATGGGATGAAGTATCGGCACCGGAAAAGACCGGACGGATGGAAAGAATGTCCGCTTTATGGCGTTTCATACTTCGAATATCTTCTTCATGAATATAGTCCTCGGTCTGAATCTCCAGATACACCCAGCAGTCCCTGCCGCTTTCTTTTTCACAGCGGGAAACCGCTTCTTCAACGCTGGCACATTTCCAGACTTCAACCGGTTTGTATACCGGAAGAGGAATCTCCCGGATGAGGCAGGGCTGTCCGGCATGAGCGGTAATCGCTAACACCTGATTGCCGAAGGAAATCTCTCTTTGATTATAATGGATGGGCGCACCGCTGTAGCGTGCATTCGGCTGTCCCGGAACCTTCTGTGGCTTATGAATGTGTCCCAGGGCAATATAATCGGCATTTTCCGGAAAGACTTCGCTGCCGACAATATAGCTGCCCCCAAGCTGGATGCTCCGCTCCGAGCCGTCGGCGGTACTGTTCATCACAAAAAGATGACTGACGATTAAATGAACCGCATCGGGCCGGAAATGAGAAGAGAGGCGGGAGAAAAGCAGCCGGATACGGTTGGCATAGCTTTGGGCTTTTTCTGTTTCTTCCGTCGTTTCCTCCAGGAATACTTCGTTCATCCTTTTTTCACTTGGAAAGGGAACAAGGAGAAGGTCTGCCTTTTCCTCTCCAATCGATACCTGAATATAACCCGGGCCGCTTTCGGTGATTTCATGCTCACCGTAGCTCCCCGGCAAAATAACCGTTCCGGGAGTGCCTGCCATCACAATACCGTGTTCTTTGGCAAGCGGTCCCGGGGCAGTCAGACGTTCCGGATTGTCATGATTGCCTGCGATGACCACCGTCATACAGCGCCCTCCGCGGGAAAGCTGTTTTAAAGTGTCATAAAAAAGCTGTTCGGCAAGGGCAGAAGGATTATAGCTGTCAAATACGTCACCGGCAATCAGGATGAGGTCTGCCTGTTCTTCTTCACAGATACGGACGAAATCCCCAAGAAATGCTTCCTGTTCCTTTATTCTGCTGTGTCCTTCCAGATTTTTTCCTAAATGCCAGTCGGCAGTATGGATAATTTTCATGGGAAAAATCCTCCTTGTTTCTTAACCTTCTAACATCTTATCTCAGGAAAGAAAAGTTTGCAATACATCCGAAAAACACTTTTTAAAATGCTTTACGATAAAGCAATTCTATGATAGAGTAAAACATTGTGAAAACAGGAAGAGAGGAAAGAAAAATGGATTATATTCTGGACATTTCAACAGAGCTATTTGAACGGATAAAGAACCACGAGACAACCATTCTTCCCCTTTCGGAGGAAGAGTGCCCGAAAGAACTGAAAGCAGGAGACGGCATAAAGCTCTATCATCCGGGCAATCAGGATGAGGCTCTGCGGGTGATGGTGAAAGGTCTGATGCCGGAGAAAGCGCCGGGATGCAGTGTGCAGGTGGAAATTGAGCTGGTGGAATGGATGTTTCGCATGGAGACCGAGCTTGACGATTTGCTGAGAGAAGAGAAAAAATGGATGGAGGAAATGTGATGAAAAAGCATATGTTAGAGCGTACCCTTGTAGTATGGTTTCTGGCTCTGATTTGTTGCCTTTTATGGGGGAGCGCAGTGCCAAGCATAAAAATCGGATATAAAATGTTTGAAATTGCGGCGGAGGATTCGGCCGCACAGATTCTGTTTGCCGGAATCCGGTTCTTTCTGGCCGGTGTTTTGACCGTGGTTTTCGGAAGTCTGATACAAAGGCAGATATTGATTCCCGGGAAAAAGGAGTTCCCGCTTATTGTGAAGCTGGCCCTCTTTCAGACAATTTTGCAATATGTCTTTTTTTATCTGGGGCTCGCCCATACCTCCGGTGTAAAATCAGCGATTATTGTGGCTTCCAACGTCTTTTTTTCCATTTTAATTGCCAGTCTGATTTTCCACCAGGAAAAGCTGACTGCCAGAAAAATGATTGGATGCGTACTGGGATTTGCCGGAGTGGTATTGATTAATCTGAATGGAACGGGGCTGGATTTGGGCTTTCGCTGGAACGGAGAAATGCTCATTGTGCTCTCCACCATTGCCTATGCCTTATCCTCTGTATTTATCAAAAGATATTCCAGAATTGCCAATCCGGTTCTGTTAAGCGGATGGCAGTTTGCCTTTGGCGGACTGGTGATGGCAGTGGCAGGCTTTCTCATGGGAGGAAGGGTGTACTGGCACGGCCCGGCAGCGGCGGCACTCATGGTATATATGGCATTTATTTCCGCAGTTGCCTACACAATCTGGGCTGTTTTGTTAAAATACAATCCGGTATCAAAAGTGACGGTGTTTGGATTTATGAATCCCATGTTTGGGGTCGTTTTATCCGCCATTCTTCTGCAGGAAAAAGGCCAGGCCTTTTCTCTTCGCGGCCTGACCTCACTGATACTCGTATGTATAGGTATTTATATTGTTAATAAAGGAGATTCTTCTTCTGAAGCATAAAAAGATAAGAATAGCGGGTGGTGTCGCTCATGCTGTAACCGAGGTCATGTAATATGGCCTCGATTTTTTTGAGTGCATTTTCCCGGTCTGCTTCGGGATGCGACGAGTCACCGGGAGTCAGAATCTCAAGCTCCAGAAAGGTTCCGAGCTTTTCCACCGTATCGACGCAGGCGGTCATCCCTTCCAAATGATAATACTGCCGCAGCTTCGTGACCGGCGCCAGCTTTTTGTAACCAAGAGCGCACAAAATCTCACAGCCCGTATTCCCGTCGGCAATTCCCGTTTCCAGTTCCCGGCGGGTCATGGAAACAGAATCCAGCTTTGGACCCTTAAAGGTCAGCACACAGGAGGATTCCCCGGTGGAAAGATTGTCACAGCGCCGGATTCGCAGCGCCTCATCTGCCTGCATAAAATCATGGGTCTCACTGGTAAAATAAATGTCAGATTCTTTGATGAGATGTCCGGGGATAAAACCCAGTCCGCAAAGTCCCTTTTCTGTCTGGGAGCGTTTATAGATGGGCAGCTTGACTTCGACTTCAATCATGATGACCTCCTGTTATTTTGATGTTTCTGTGTCGGAATGCTGTTTGCAGTTCCGCTCCGATACAGACCGATTGATTGGTGGGGATGTATCATTTCATAGACATTTTACCATAAAACGAGGGAAAGAATGTATCAATTTTCATATTATTTCAAAAATTTCAGAAAGCCTGTAAAATAGTCCGTTTCGCGTCTGTCAAAACCAGGGGGAAAAAAGAGAAAAAGTTTGGTAAAAATGTTTTCAGCGGGCCGGTTGCGTTTGCCTGAATCTTATTGTATACTTTGAAAAGATATAGTGGTAATTCTGGCCTGAAACAGGCGGAAAAAGGTTTTTTACGCAAAAGGAGGACTCCAGATGGAGATGATTTCAATTACAAAAGAACTGAAGGAAAATTCATATCCCGGCAGAGGAATTATTGTCGGAAGATCAGCCGACGGAACAAAAGCGGTAACCGCTTATTTTATTATGGGAAGAAGCTCCAATAGCCGTAACCGTATTTTTGTGGAAGACGGAGAAGGCATCCGCACACAGGCATTTGACCCGTCAAAGCTGGAAGACCCGAGCCTGATTATTTATGCACCGGTTCGTGTCCTCGGCAATAAAACTATCGTGACCAACGGTGACCAGACGGATACCATTTATGAACTTATGGACAAGCAGATGACATTTGAACAGGCACTCCGCACCAGAGAATTTGAGCCGGATGCGCCGAACTATACCCCTCGTATTTCTGCAGTGATGCATGTGGAAAACGGACAGTATAACTATGCCATGTCCATCTTAAAGAGCAATAACGGCAACCCGGACAGCTGCAATCGTTATACTTTTGCCTATAATAACTGCCCGGCAGGAGAAGGACATTTTATCTCCACTTATATGCATGACGGCAATCCGCTGCCAAGCTTTGAGGGTGAACCGAAGCTTCTTGCTATTCCGGATGATATGGAAGAATTTGCATCCCTGCTCTGGGAAAGCCTCAATGAGGAAAACAAAGTGTCTCTCTTTGTGCGTTACATTGATATTGCCACAGGTACTTACGAATCTAAGATTATCAATAAAAATCAGTAGGTTGTTTAGGAAAGGACAGATAAAATGAAAGAATTAGAATTAAAATACGGCTGTAATCCAAATCAGAAGCCATCCCGCATTTATATGGAAGAAGGAGAATTGCCGATTCAGGTATTAAACGGTAAACCGGGATATATTAATTTTCTTGATGCATTTAACGGCTGGCAGCTGGTCAGCGAACTGAAAAAAGCCACAGGACTTCCTGCAGCTACCTCCTTTAAGCATGTATCTCCAGCCGGAGCCGCAGTGGGTCTGCCACTGTCCGATACTCTGGCAAAGATTTACTGGGTGGACGACCTGGGCGAATTATCCCCGCTGGCCTGTGCTTACGCAAGAGCAAGAGGCGCTGACCGTATGTCCTCCTACGGAGATTTCATTTCCTTATCCGATGTCTGTGACGTTCCGACTGCCAATATGATAAAGAGAGAGGTTTCCGACGGTGTTATCGCTCCTGGCTACGAGCCGGAGGCCCTGGAGATTCTCAAATCCAAAAAGAAAGGCAATTATAACATTATCCAGATTGACCCGGACTATGTTCCTGCGCCGTTAGAGAGAAAGCAGGTATTTGGTATCACCTTCGAACAGGGAAGAAATGAATTAAACATTGACGATGAGTTTTTCGCAAACATTGTCACAGAAAATAAAGAAATGACCGAACAGGCAAAGATTGACCTGGCCATTTCTATGATTACCTTAAAATATACCCAGTCCAACTCCGTATGCTACGTCAAAGACGGACAGGCAATCGGTATCGGTGCCGGACAGCAGTCCCGTATTCACTGTACCAGACTGGCCGGACAAAAAGCAGACAACTGGTGGCTTCGTCAGTCTCCGCAGGTGATGGGCCTTCAGTTTAAAGACGAGATTCGCCGTGCAGATCGTGACAACGCCATCGACATCTACATGGGCGACGAATATATGGATGTTCTGGCAGACGGTGCCTGGGAGAATATTTTCAAGGTAAAACCGGAAGTCTTTACCAGAGAAGCAAAACGTGAATGGCTGGATAAGCTTACTGACGTTGCTTTAGGCTCCGATGCGTTCTTCCCATTTGGTGACAACATCGAAAGAGCCCATAAGAGCGGTGTAAAATATGTGGCACAGCCAGGCGGCTCCATCCGTGACGATAATGTAATTGACACCTGTAATAAATACGACATGGTGATGGCATTTACCGGCCTTCGCCTGTTCCACCACTAAAATGGAAAACGCAAAAGAAAGCCGTTGCCGGATTACCTGGCACGAAGCGGAGGTTTCCATAGAAGAATATCTGGAAAAATGCGTGGATGTACCCACTTTCCTCGAATGCTGCAAAAACTGCGGCAATTATGAAAAGGTCTGGTCCTGCCCACCCTACGATTTCCATCCGGAAGATTACTGGGCAGCCTACGACACCTTTCGTATCCTTGGAATGAAGATTTTTCTTCCGGAAAGCCTCACTGCGGGCACTTACGAGGGCGAAGAGAGAGACCGTCTTCTTCAGGAGGTGGTCTATCCCTATAAAAAAGAACTGGACAGCAAGCTGCTGGCGATGGAAAAAGAAGTGGAAGGAAGTATTTCCTTAAGCGGAGGTTCCTGCTTAAACTGTGCATCCGGCACCTGCACACGCCCTTCCGGTCTTCCGTGCCGCTGCCCGGAAAAAATGCGGTATTCCATAGAGTCTCTCGGAGGAAACGTGGGACTTACGGTCCGGAAGTACCTTCATCAGGAGCTTTTGTGGATGGATGAGGGAAAGCTGCCGCAATATTTTATCCTGGTAGGCGGACTGCTGATGGGAAAAAGAGAAAAGTAGATAATGATACATATCCGAAAGGATGGAAAAGACAGATGATGCGAATCCTGCATTGTCTGTTTTTTTTATCTATAAATGTGACACATTTCCCTGAAAAATGCTCCTATCAGATTTCGGGAAAGGTCTGTAAAATGTAATACAACATTTACTTTTATATTTTACAGGAGGTTAAGGCTATGGAAACAAAAAAGATAACTGTTGATTTTGCGGAAATGACCTGTCAGATTTTCGGAGACGGCCCGGTAAGCCTGGTGGTGGAGATGGGGCTTGGAACCGTTATGGCAGAATGGCACCAGCTTGCCAGAAAGCTTTCGCAGCATCATACCGTTTTGCTGTATCAGCGCGCCGGATATGGATTAAGCAGTGTTTCAGAGCTGGAACGAACTCCGGAAAATATCGCCGTTGAGTTGTACCTGCTGTTAGAGCAGATAAAACATACAGAAAAAATTACACTTCTTGCACACTCGCAGGGAGGCTTGTATGCATGGAAATTTACAAAAATGTATCCGGAGATGGTGGAAAAGCTGGTGCTTCTTGACCCGCTTTCCCCGGAAGATTATCGCTTCCGCACTGATTTGACAGAAGAGGAATTTGAGAAAAGCGGAGCAGATAAAACAGAAGGACTGCGGTTAAATCTTAAACTGGCCCGGATGCATCTTGGATGGATGGTGCGGAAAATGATGAAAGCAGCGCCGCCGTTTTATTATTATGACGGATTTTCCAGAGAAGAAACAAAAGAAATCCTGGCAGCAGTCAGCAAGCCGCAAAATTGCCAGACGGCACTGGAGGAATATGCGGCAGCCCATGACGTTGAGCATTTAGCAGGCTATCTTGACAAGACAGATTTTCCGGATATTCCGGTGACACTCATTACACACAATTCAGAAATCGCCTGCAAGGAAATAGAGGAGTTCGGCGGGGCGTCCGGAAAACAGGCCAGAAAGATTGAAACACTCTGGCAGAAGCTGATGCAGGAATATCTAAGCTGTGCCGCAAACAGCACACTGATTCGTGCAGAGCACAGCAGCCATTATATTCATCTGACAGACCCGGAGCTTGTGTGCGCACAGCTTTGAAAATGAAAAGGGAGGAAAAAGAAAATGAGAAGAGCAAACAATATGATTTGGGGAGTTATTTTAATTATCGCAAGTATCGTCCTTTTATTAAATTCCCTGGGACTTACTGATATTAGTATCTTTTTTAGCGGCTGGTGGACACTTTTTATTATTATTCCATGTTTTGTCGGTTTGCTGACAGGCAACGACAAAACCTCCAATCTGATTGGTCTTGGAATCGGTGTCGTTTTATTTCTCGCCTGCCGGGATGCCATCGCATTTGATGTACTGTGGAAATTTACAATCCCTGCAATTATCGCTCTGTTTGGAATTAAAATGATTTACAAAGGAGTTTTCGGAGGAAAAAGTACCGAAATTATGCGAATTCATCAGGCAAACGGTGTAGAGCACAAATCCGTATTTGCGGCTTTTTCCGGCCAAACGGTAGATTATGACCACGAGGTTTTCCGGGGAGCGGAGCTTACCGCAGTTTTCGGCGGCGTCAAATGTGATTTAAGAAATGCAGTTTTCGAGGAAGATGTTGTTATAAATACCTGCAGCGTTTTTGGCGGAATCGATATCTTTTTACCGGATGATGTAAACATAAAAGTGGATACCAATTCACTTTTTGGCGGTGTAGATACAAAGAAACACGAAAATTCATGTGATAACAGGTATACCGTTTATCTGAACAGTACCTGTATGTTTGGGGGAGTGGATATAAAATGACAACATTTCAGAAAATAATCAAATATCTTGCCATCGCATTTGCCGTGTTTTTAAGTATCAGTATTATCAGCGGAATTTGCGGCGCAATTTTCTCAATCACCGGCATTTTTCATAATAATCCTGTGGGAGAAATGAAACAATATTCCGTTGGCAGTGATTTTACGGAGATTAAAACAGAACTCAGCGCCGCCAGCCTGGAAATAAAAACCGGAGACCAGTTCAGAATTGATTCAAATCATAAATATATTGACTGCCGGGAGGAAGATGGCTGCCTTGTCATAAAAGAAAAGAAATCCACTTTTCCGGGACGCTTCGCAGATGTCCGTGTCGTTGTTACCATTCCGGAAGGAACTGTTTTTCAGACGGCTCAAATCGGAGCCGGTGCAGGAGAAGTCGATATTGAAGAACTGGCTGCCGATTCTCTCACCCTTGAACTGGCTGCCGGAGAACTGAATGCCGGAAAACTTACAGCCGCCAAACAAGCCAAAATAGATGGTGGTGCGGGAAGCGTTTCCATTAAAGAGGGTTCCCTTCCCAACGCCGATATTGACATGGGCGTCGGTGAACTGGAATACACCGGCACACTGACCGGACGCGCCCGGATTGATTACGGAGTGGGAGAAACCAATCTCGTACTTACCGGAAGCGAAAAGGATTATGAAATATCCCTCGACAAAGGAGTTGGAGAAGCAACCTTAAATGGCAGGAAAATGAGTGATGATGCCGTATATGGAAGCGGAAACAACCGAATTGAAATCGACGGTGGAGTCGGAGAGCTGGAGATTACTTTTCGATAGCAGCTGGGCGGGAGAAGCAAACAGCGGGGTAAACGCCCCGGCAAAAGCCGGAAACGGCCCCGCCATATAAAGAAACAGGGTACTTGAATTCACAAGTACCCTGTTTTTAACTTACAACGCTTCCAACTGTCCGAAAAATCCCGGATAGGAGACGTCCACGCAGTCACTGTCGGTAATCACCGTTTCGCCGTCGGCATTGATTCCGGCGACGGCAAAGGTCATGGCAATACGGTGGTCCATGGCACATTCAATGGAGGCACCGTGTAAAGCGGGAACTTCATCCTTCTGTCGGCTGTTGATAATAAAGCCGTCATCCGTGGCAATCACATCAGCTCCCATGGCGAGAAGATTACGGCTGACAATCTCAATTCGGTCAGATTCCTTTACCCGAAGCTCATGGGCATCCCGGATGATGGTTTCGCCTTTCGCAAAGCAGGCCATCAGAGCAATAACCGGGAGCTCGTCAATAAGTGTCGGGATAATATCCCCTTCAATGACCGTTCCATGAAGCGAAGAAGAGCGGACGAGCAGGTCAGCCACCGGCTCCCCGCCTTCTTCTCTTACATTCTCATAAGAAATATCACCGCCCATGGCTTCGCACACCTTCAAAATGCCCGCTCGGGTATCATTAATTCCCACATTTTTAATAAGGATTTCCGAATCCGGAGTAATCAGACCGGCAACAATAAAAAAGGCGGCTGAGGAAATGTCTCCCGGTACTTCAATGTGCTGGCCGTGAAGATTCTTCGGAGGGATAATCGTACAGGTACGTCCTTCAGAACGGACCGTGGCACCGAAAGAACGGAGCATCCGTTCCGTATGGTCTCTCGAAAGGGCAGGTTCTGTGACGCTTGTTTCACCGTCTGCATAAAGACCGGCAAGCAATACGCAGGATTTCACCTGGGCAGAAGCCACCGGAGAATCATAATGAATCGCTTTCAACGGGCGTCCTTTAATAACGAGAGGCGCGCAGCCGTTGTCCTTGCAGCTTGTGATATCAGCATTCATCATAGAAAGCGGTGTAATAATCCGCTTCATCGGCCTGGAATTTAACGAAGCATCTCCGCTTAAAACTGTCGGGAAATCCTGACCGGCCAGAATGCCCGAAATCAGCCGGGTTGTTGTGCCGCTGTTTCCCGCATTCAGAATCTCCTTTGATTCCTGCAGGCCATGGAGCCCTTTTCCGTGAACATAAATGGTCTCATCCTTTTCTTCAATGGTGATGCCCATTTTCCGGAAACAATCAATGGTGGAAAGGCAGTCCGCACCTTTCAGAAAACCATGAATGGTAGTAGTCCCCTCCGCCAGTGCACCAAACATAATGGCACGATGGCTGATGGATTTATCGCCGGGTACCGTAAGCGTACCCCGCAAACTGTTTTTTCGTGTTAATGACTTCATTCTATATCATACGACCTTTCCTTATTTTATCTGATATGCACCGTATAATTCCGTTCCTTCAGCACCTGAGCAGCCTTCGCGCAGGATTCTTCATCATAAAGAATGATTTCCAGCACACCTTCTTCAAACTCACGGTTATGAACGATACCGATATTTTTAATACTGATATGATTAAACGCAAGCTGAGAAGCAGCCGTAGCCAGTGTTCCCGGTTCATCCGGAATATCAATATACAGCTTGTGGATTTTATCAAAGAGTCCGGTAGAATGATCCGGAACCGAGTCCCGGTATTCGCCCGCAGACTTAAAATAATCATTAATGAAACTGCCATTATGTTCATCAAGCTCGGAAATAACCTGCTGAAGGTCAGTGACCATCCTCTGAAGAATCTCCTTGATATTTTCAGAATTATTCAGACAAATCTGCTCCCACATCACCGGAGACGAGGAGGCAATTCGGGTAATATCCTTAAATCCTCCCGCCGCAAGCTGCTTAAGCATTCCGTTATTGTGGTCCGCCCGCCTTACCAGGTGAACCAGCTCCGCAGCAATGATATGCGGCACATGACTGATGGAGGCCGTTATAAAATCATGCTCTTTTGGACGTAAAGTGACAGGAAGTGCTCCGAGCCCCTGAATAAAAGAAGAAAAACGGGCACTCAGATGAAACTGTGTATTTTCACTCGGCGTCAGGAAATAATAGGCATTTTCCAGAAGGCGGTCATTGGAATTGGCATATCCGGTTTTCTCCGAACCCACCATCGGATGTCCGCCGATAAACTGCGGCTCCAGCTCAAGACGGCGAACCTCTTCCTGAACCGGGGACTTCACGCTTCCCACATCTGTAATCAGGCACTGGCCGCTCACAAGCCCCTTAAGCTTCTCAAGATAACTGATATTTACAGAAACCGGCGCGCACAGAAAAATAATATCGCACTGAGCGAGCCTTTCATCAAACTCCTCAAAAAAATGATTCAGGACACCGTCATTCAAAGCCGCCTGTCCTGATTCCTTATCTGTATCAAAACCATAAATAATACTTTCCGGGTGTACGCGGCGAATGGTCCGGGCAATCGAGCCGCCGATAAGACCAAGCCCCATAAAACCAACGGAAAAATGATCGGAATTCATATATTCATTAACCTCCGTTTTTGAAACTGGTTTTTATTTTACATGGGGAAGATACCCCTGTCAAATTGTACATTGGAAAAACGTTTGTGTCAACACTTTTTAGTGTTAAAGTAATTTTGACCGAAAATGATTCCTTTTAGATTGGATAAAGGAATCATTTAAGTCCTTTTTTCTCATTTGGTAAAAATATATCAATTATATCTTGTAATTAGGAGACTTTTTTAGTAAAATAGACGTGAGATTGTTCGGGGCAGAAGCGAAGATTCGCTTTTTCGACTAATTTACAGATAATATTCCCCGGACCGATATATCATAACAACATGGGAGGAACTGATTATGAACGTATATGCAACCGAGAACATTAGAAATGTCGTACTTCTTGGACACGGTGGTTGTGGAAAGACATCTCTGATTGAATCCATGGCTTTTTCAACCGGGATTATCAAAAGAGTAAGAACTGTAGCTGAGGGCGGAACCGTCAGCGATTACGACAAAGAAGAGATTAAAAGAAAGTTCTCTATTCAGTCTTCCGTTATTCCGCTGGAAGTGGACGGCGTGAAGGTGAACCTTCTTGACACTCCTGGCCTGTTTGATTTCTCCGGTGAGATTCATGAAGCACTCAGTGTTGCTGATGCGGCTGTCATTGTTATTAACGGTAAGTCCGGCGTAGAGATTGGAACAAGAAGAAGCTTTGATTTCTGTGCAAAGAAAGGCATTCCTGTTATTGTATACATTACCTGTGTGGAAGATGAGCACGTGGATGCATCCGCAATTGTGGACGAATTAAGAGAAAGCTACGGCAATAAAATCGTACCATTCCATATGCCGATGAAGGAAGGACATGAGTTCAAGGGCTTTATCAATGCGGTTAAGATGCTTGAGTGCCGTCTCCAGCCAAACGGAAGCTATGACGAAGTTGTCGTAGAAGAAGGAGAAAATGACGAACTCGATGATTACCGTATGCAGCTGATGGAAGGTGTGGCAGAGACCAGCGAAGACCTGATGGAGAAGTTCTTTGCAGAAGAGCCTTTCACAGAAGAAGAGATTAAGACTGCAATCATCAGCTCCGTTGCAAAACGTGATCTTATGCCGGTTATCTGTGGCGCAATTAACACAGACTACGGCGCAAATGTACTTTTAAATGACATGGTGAAATATTTCTCCGCACCGGGTATGGTAAATGAACAGTTAGTCGGTGTGAAGGTGAAAAACGGCGAAGCTGTAACTGCATCCTATGATGTTACACAGCCGGTAGGTGCTTTCGTATTTAAGACAATCGCTGACCCGTTTGTGGGACGTTTCTCTCTGGTTAAGGTTACAGACGGTATTCTGAAAGCAGATTCCGCACTCTTTAATGCCAACAGAGATGCTGAAGAACGTATCGGTAAGCTTTATGTTTTAAGAGGAAAAGAGCAGCTTGAGGTAAATGCTCTTTACGCCGGTGATATCGGTGCCATTGCCAAGCTGTCCGTGACAAAGACAGGAGATACTCTTTCACCGAAGGCAAATCCTGTAATGTACGAAAAACCGGAGATGCCGGTACCATATACATTTATGCGTTACGTTGCCAAATCCAAAGGCGATGAGGACAAGGTTTCCACAGCACTGAAGAAGCTGATGGATGAAGACCTGACCCTTCGTGAAGTAAATGACAAGGCAAACCGTCAGATGCTGCTTTACGGTTTAGGCGACCAGCATCTGGAGATTGTTAAGAGCAAACTGGCTGACCGCTACAAAGTGGAAATTGAACTGGTGAAACCGAAAGTAGCCTTCAAGGAAACCATCCGCGGTAATGTAGAAGTCAGAGGTAAATATAAGAAACAGTCCGGTGGACATGGTCAGTACGGTGATGTTCTCATGCAGTTTGAGCCATCCGGTGACCTGGAAACACCATATGTATTTGAAGAAAAGATTTTCGGTGGTGCAGTTCCGAAGAACTACTTCCCAGCAGTAGAAAAGGGTATTTCCGAAAGCTGCTTAAAGGGACCTCTGGCAGGATATCCGGTAGTTGGTATTAAGGCTACCCTTATCGATGGTTCCTATCATCCGGTAGACTCCTCCGAGATGGCCTTCAAGATGGCTGCCATTACTGCCTTCAAGAATGGTGTAATGGATGCAAAACCGGTTCTCCTTGAGCCAATCGTTAATCTGAAGGTTGACGTTCTCGATGCCAACACCGGTGATGTAATGGGTGATTTGAACAAACGTCGCGGACGTATTCTCGGTATGAACCCTCTCGATGGCGGAAGACAGGAACTGGTAGCAGATATTCCTCTTGCAAGCCTGATTGGATATTCTACAGATTTAAGATCCATGACAGGTGGAAGCGGTGAATTCTCCTACGAATTCAGCAGATACGAACAGATGCCTGGAGACGCACAGGAAAAGGTACTTAAAGAAGCTGAGGCTGAGAAGGAGAATGAAAAATAAATATGATAGATAAGGCGATTACATTTGCGACGAAGGCTCATACAGGACAGTTCCGGAAAGGAACCAGTTTACCATACATTTTCCATCCCATGGAAGTGGGGATGATTGTTGCAAGAATGACCGATGACCCGGAAGTGATTGCGGCAGCTGTCCTGCATGATACGGTAGAGGATTGTCAGTCTGTATCCATGTCGGTAATAAGACAGGAGTTCGGAGACAGGATTGCGGACCTTGTATGTGCGGAGAGCGAAGATAAAAGCAAGACCTGGAAGGAGCGAAAGGCGCATACTCTGGAGACACTGGCAGAAGAAAAGGATGCCTCGGTGAAACTGATTGCGCTGGGAGACAAGCTTTCCAATATCCGGTCATTGTATCGGGATTATAATCATGAGGGAGAAAGCGTGTGGGAACGTTTTAACATGAAGGATAAGAAAATGCAGGGCTGGTATTATCTTGGCCTTTGCGATTCCATGAAGGATATGAGCGGGTATCCGGAGTATACAGAGTTTTGTGACCTGGTAAATAAAGTATTTGAAGATGTAATTGCTGATATATCATAATAATTAAAAATGGCTGCAGGCTGCGGTGAATGTGTAAAAGCGATTTGCCGCAGCCTGTTTTTGTTTGATAGTGGACAGGGTAACATTTATTTGGGAAAATTTATGAAAAATTCCTTGCATCAGAGAAAATAATATGATAATATCTTTCTGGTAAAAACAAATGTGTTTCACAGGCGAACTTTTTGCGCGGATACACCCATTTTCGATACCGAAAGGATGTGAAAACGATGGCGAGAGCCGAGGGAAAAGAATCAGCGGCGGCTATGGAAAACGGTAACAAATTTTACATGGTGAAGCAGAGAGCGCTTCCGGAAGTGCTGCTTAAGGTGGCTGAGGTCAATGCCCTTCTTGGATCAGGCAGAGTCAAAACCATCCGGGAGGCGATTGATCAGGTGGGAATCAGCCGCAGTTCTTATTACAAATATAAAGATGATATATTCCCGATTCACGAGAAGATACAGGGAAAGACCATCACCTTTGTGATGGAGATGGAAGATCAGCCGGGGCTTTTATCCAACGTAATAAAAGTAGTGGCAGACTGCAAGGCGAATATATTATCCATTCATCAGAGTATTCCGGTGAATCATATCGCATTGATTACCCTGAGTGTTCTGGTGCTTCCGATTACGGACGATGTCACAGAGCTCTTTGAGAAAATAGGTCATGCAAGAGGAATACATAATCTGAAAATAGTTTCAGCCGAGTAAGAAGTAATAACGACCGGGCAGGTCGTAGTATAAGGAGGTCAGCAATGATAAAGGTTGCGGTATTAGGTTACGGTACAATCGGAGCCGGTGTAGTAGAAGTTCTTCAGAAGAATGCGGACAGCATCGAGAAGAAAGCGGGAGAAAGAATAGAAGTCAAGCGGATTCTGGATTTAAGAGATTTTCCGGGAGATCCCAATGCGGATTTAGTAGTTCACGATTATAACATCATTAAAGAAGATGAAGAGATAAAGATTGTGGTTGAGTGCATGGGCGGTCTTGAGCCGGCCTATACTTTTGTAAAAACAGCGCTGCTTCAGGGAAGAAGTGTGGCAACCTCCAACAAAGAGCTGGTGGCAAAACACGGTGCAGAGCTCATTGCCATTGCCAGAGCGAAAAATGCCAACTTCCTGTTTGAGGCCAGTGTGGGAGGCGGCATTCCGATTATCCGTCCGCTGACACAGTGCCTGACAGCAGATGTCATTGAAGAAATCAGCGGTATCTTAAACGGAACGACCAACTATATGCTGACAAAGATGGAAAATGAAGGCATGGCATTTGATGAAGTATTAAAAGACGCGCAGGCAAAAGGTTATGCAGAACTTCATCCGGAAGCAGATATTGAGGGCTATGATGCTTGCCGTAAGATTGCAATTCTGACATCTCTCGCTTATGGAAAACAGGTGGATTTCGAAGATATCCATACCGAAGGAATTACCAATATCACTGCCGAAGATATCCGATATGCTCAGGCAATGCATAGCTCCATCAAACTGCTTGGAAAGAGCTGGACTGCTGACGGAAAGCTTTATGCGATGGTTTGCCCGATGCTGCTTGACAATAGCCATCCGCTTGCAGGAGTTCATGATGTATTTAACGCTATTTTCGTACACGGTAATATGGTAGATGACACCATGTTTTATGGAAAGGGAGCCGGAAAGCTTCCGACAGCCAGTGCGGTAGCGGCGGATGTGGTGGACTGCGTGAAACACAGCGGAAAAAATATCAAGATTATCTGGGACAGCGAAAAGCTGACGCTCAGCGATTTTGGTGGATTTGAAAGAAGATTTTTCGTCCGTATGCCTGCCGGTACTTCAGAGGAAGCGATTGAGAAGGCATTTGGCCCGGTGGAAATGGTTTCCGTCGAAGGTCTGGATGAAAAAGCATTTGTAACAGGGATGATGAAAGAAAATGATTATAATAAAGCTGCAGAAGAACTCGGCAATATCATTAACATGATTCGTCTGGATTAAAAGAAAGAGGAGATTCAAATGAAATATATAATCGTACTTGGTGACGGAATGGCAGATTATCCGATTGATGAGATCGGAGGAAAGACACCTTTGGAATATGCCGACACACCGATGATGGATGCCCTTGCAGAAAAATCAGAAATCGGACAGGTACATACGATTCCGGAAGGAATGAAACCGGGCAGTGATACGGCCAATCTCTCCGTAATCGGATATGACCCGAAAAAGTACTATACAGGACGCTCTCCACTGGAAGCCTTAAGCATCGGAGTGCCGATGAAAGATACCGATATTGCCCTTCGCTGCAATATCGTGACAGTTTCCGACGAAGAACCGGAATATAAAAACAAAAAAATTCTGGATCACAGCTCCGGAGAAATCAGTACAGAGGAAGCGGACCAGCTCATTCAGGCGATTCAGGAAGCCTTCGGGAATGAAATGTTTCATTTCTATACCGGAACCAGCTACCGTCATCTCCTTATCTGGGACAAAGGAGAGGTAGTGGAGCTGACACCACCCCATGATATTTTAACGAAAACCATCGGAAGTTATCTTCCAAAAGAAAAACTTCTTGCAGAAATGATGGAAAAGAGTTATGATATCTTGAATGCGCATCCGGTCAATCTGGCCAGAGAAAAAGCCGGGCTTAACAAAGCCAACTCCCTCTGGTTCTGGGGAGCCGGTACCAAACCGGGTCTTTCCGATTTTGAAGGCAAAACCGGAAAGAAAGGCGTGATGATTTCTGCGGTAGATCTGTTAAAGGGAATCGCCGTAGGAGCCGGACTTACCAATATTATCGTAGATGGCGCGGACGGTACTCTGGAGACCAATTACGAAGGAAAAGCACAGGCTGCTGTGGATGCTCTCACAAAAGATGGTTATGATTTCGCATATATTCATGTGGAAGCACCGGATGAGATGGGACATCAGGGAAGCCTGGAACGTAAAATAAAGTCCATCGAGTATCTTGACCAGAGAGTGATTCGCCTGGTAAAAGAAGGCATGGACGCTTCCGGAGAAGATTACCGGATTCTTGTAATGCCGGATCATCCGACACCGCTTGCTTTAAGAACACACACCAGTGACCCGGTACCATTTATGCTGTATGACAGCACGAAAAAGAATGCCAGCCATATGTGGCTTTACAATGAGAAAGATGCAGTGCGCTCCGGCGTGGATTTCCCGTCCGGAACTGCCCTGATGGAGCACTTTTTAGGCTGAAAAGCCCACCTGCCCCGCAGATTCGGGCAACAGGCAGACTTATGCAACAATAGGAGGAACATAGATGTTAATCGTAAAGAAATTTGGAGGGACTTCTGTAGGCAACAAGGAGAGAATTTTTAATGTTGCCCGAAGATGTATTGAGGATTATCGGAAGGGAAATGACATTGTTGTCGTTTTATCAGCAATGGGCAAATCAACCGATGAACTGATTGAACTGGCAAGAGATATTAATCCGTCTCCTTCCAAAAGAGAGATGGATATGCTGCTTACAACCGGAGAACAGGTTTCTGTTTCCCTCATGGCTATGGCCATGGGATTTATGGGAGTACCTGCGATTTCTCTCAATGCATTTCAGGTGGCAATGCATACAACACACCGTTACGGAAACGCACGTCTGAAAAGAATCGACACAGACCGTATCCGCAACGAATTAGAGCAGAGAAAGATTGTTATCGTGACCGGTTTTCAGGGCGTTGACAAATATGACAATATCACTACACTGGGAAGAGGCGGTTCAGATACAACAGCCGTTGCTCTGGCTGCAGCTCTTCATGCGGATGCCTGTGAGATTTACACAGACGTAGATGGTGTTTATACCGCCGACCCGCGTTATGTCAAAAATGCCAGAAAGCTGGATGAGATTACCTACGACGAAATGTTGGAATTATCCACTCTCGGAGCCGGAGTGCTTCATAACCGTTCGGTGGAGATGGCGAAAAAATACGGAGTACAGCTTGTGGTAAGATCCAGTCTCAACGAAAATGAAGGAACAATAGTCAGGGAGGAAATTAACATGGAAAAAATGCTGGTCAGTGGAGTGGCTGTAGATAAAAATGCAACTAGAATTGCCGTGATTGGACTGAAGGATGAGCCGGGCGTGGCGTTCCGTCTGTTCAATGCGCTGGCAAAATACAATATCAACATTGATATTATTCTTCAGTCTGTGGGACGTGATGGTACAAAGGACATTTCCTTTACCGTAGAAGAAGATGTGGCGGATGAAGCAGTGACAATCATCCAGAAATGCTTTCCAAAGAGCGATTACAAAAAAATTGATGAAGAAAAAGACGTGGCTAAGCTTTCCATTGTCGGAGCAGGAATGTCCAGCAATCCGGGCGTGGCAGCTTCCATGTTTGAAGCAATGTATGACTGCGGCGTAAACATCAAAATGATTAGTACATCAGAGATTCGTGTCACTGTTCTTATCGATGAGAAACATACCGAGAAAGCAATGAATGCAGTTCATGACAAATTCTCACTGGCAGACTAAAAAAGCTGCCTGTGGGTCGCAGATAAAAATATACTACAAAAGCCGGAGCAGATTTGCCTCCGGCTTTTTTGGGTTTGCGCGCCATGGGCGCGCTCTAGCGGGTGCAAGTCCCGAACATGCCCGGGTAGTGGGAAATGTATAGCCGAACAGCAAGGGTGTCCATCGTGAGGTGGAATCTGAAGGAAGCTGTAAGCAAATCTCTGGTCCGACG
>JALEIY010000125.1 GCA_022769785.1 Eubacterium sp. | reverse complement strand
TTTTCAGACATACTTATTTTGATAATCTTCATACTCTGCCGAGGTTTCCCGGAGCTTTTTTACATTTTCCCGCACATAATCTGCCGCCTCATCGATTTCTTCCAGGGTATTTTGTGCTCCTATGGAAAAACGGATGGTTCCTCTGGCTATTTCCTCCGGAATACCCATGGCAGACAATACATGGGATGACGCTCCTTCCCCACTGCTGCAGGCAGAACCGGCAGAAGCACAGATTCCTGCTGTATCAAGAAGTATCAGCAGGGAGCCCCCATCAATAAACTGAAAGCTTACATTACAGTTCCCCGGCAGCCGGTTTTTCCGGTCTCCGTTTATTCTGCAATAAGGGATTTCCCGTAAAAAACGATGGATAAGATGTTCCCGTAAGTGAAGAAGCTTCCGGTTGTCCTCTTCCATCCTTTTTTGACTGATTTCTGCCGCCTTTCCCATTCCGATAATTCCGGCAACATTTTCCGTTCCAGCCCTTTTTCCGGATTCCTGCCCGCCTCCATGAATATAGGAAGGAAGGGCAATCCCTTCTCTGATATATAAAAATCCGATTCCCTTCGGTCCGTTAAATTTATGGGCACTGACGCTCAGCATATCAATGTTCATCTTTTCAACATCAATTGGAATATGCCCATATGCCTGAACTGCATCCGTATGGAATAAAACCCCGTGCTTTTTACACAAATAACCGGCTTCTTTGATTGGCTCGATAGTTCCGACTTCGTTATTGGCAAACATAACGGACACAAGAACCGTACCGGAATCTATCGCTTTTTCCAGCTCTTTTAATGAGATTCTTCCGTTCTCATCCACATTCAGATAGGTTACCTTTGTCCCTCTGTTTTCCAGTTCTTTGCATGTATTCAACACCGCATGATGTTCTATTTTTGTTGTAATCATATGTGTTTTCCCGGTGCTTCCCATAAAACAACTGCATTTTAAGGCCCAGTTATCCGCCTCTGTTCCTCCGGAAGTATAATAGATTTCATGAGGTGCTGCGTTTATGCTTTCTGCCAGAATCTTTCTCACATTTTCAATTTCTTTTTTTCTGTGCTGTGCAAATTGGTAAATTCCCGAAGGATTACCATATCGTTCTTTATAATATGGGAGCATGGCTTCTGTCACCTCCGGAAGGACCGGAGTGGTAGCCGCATGGTCCAGATATATGATTGACATTTTTAATTCCCCTGTTACTCTGATTCTATTTTTTGATTACTTTCATATATTTAAAAGTAACCATCTTTCCCGGGAGCTTCTTCATGTCTGACAAAAAAATGATTTTTACCGGAACTCTGATTTTGACGCTCTCCGGTTTTCTCTCCAGAATACTTGGCTTCTATAACAGAATATTCCTTTCTAATCTGATTGGTGCAAGGGAACTGGGAATCTACCATCTGATTTTCCCAGTCTATCTTCTGTGCTTTACCCTGGTCTGTCATGGCTTTGAAACCGGAATCTCCAATATGATTTCCCGGTTCTATGCCATTCATCAGAGAAATAATGCCCATAGGCTTCTTCGGCTTGCCTGTCTTTGCGCCCTGATGCTGTCCTTTTGTTTAAGTTTTTCTCTGTATAAATCTTCCGGTTATTTGGGTAAATATCTGTTAAAAGAAGCTTCCACCGCGAAAAGTCTCCGAATTGCTTCTCTGGCTCTTCCTTTTGTGGCTGTAAAATCCTGTATTCACGGTTATTATATCGGAAGAAACAAATCCGGTGTATCAGCCGCAAGCCAGTTGATTGAACAGATTTCCCGGGTCGGCAGCATTTATCTTTTATCAGTTTCCGTGTATGCTCTTTCTGCAGATGCAAGTCTCGCGGTTTGGGGCATGGTCATCGGAGAGATTATTTCAACAATATATACGGTTCTTGCTTATCTTTTTACAACAAGGCTTCATCCGCTGATAATGAATTGGTCGGGTCGTAATGATTATCACTTGTCTGCAGTTCATGAAATGATGCTGCCTTCCCGCAGGATTCTTGGTGAGTTTTTTCGTTTCAGTATTCCTCTGACCATTAATCATTTTTCCGTTACCGCTGTCAACTCCCTGGAAACTATGCTGATTCCTTTTGTTCTTACCTTTTTTTACGGAAGTCAGGAAAAGGCTCTGGAAATATACGGCACTTTAACCGGAATGGCTCTTCCGTTTTTATTTTTTCCTGCTACAATTACTAATTCTCTGGCTGTGATGCTGCTTCCTGCCATTTCCTCTTCCTATAAACAAAAAGAAATGGCGCAAATTAAATACACCATTTCCAAAAGTCTTCATTATTGTATTGTGATTGGTATTTTCAGCAGCTTTGCTTTCCTGATTTACGGAAATGCACTGGGAGAAACTATTTTTCACAGTAGTCAGGCCGGACATTTTGTCTATCTTTTTGCCATACTCTGCCCATTTATGTATGTTGCTCAGACAATCTCCAGCATATTAAATGGATTTGGACGAACAAAAAGTACTCTGTATCACAATCTGCTGGGTGTGGGTATCCGCATTTTTTTTATTCTCTGTATGATACCGATTTTTGGAATCCGCGGATACCTTTACGGTCTCCTGACCGGTTACTCTGTTCAGATTCTTCTTGATTTGATTGCACTGATTAAAATTACATCCTTCCCTTTCTCTGTGGAAAAAACACTGCTCTTACCGGCTGCTCTGGCCCTTTTGGGCGGCTGGGTTTCCGAAAGACTCTACCTCTGGCTTTCCGGACAATTTTCTTTTCCTCCGGTTTATATTCTTGCCATCGCAGGAATCTTTTATTGCCTTTTGTTTACGGTATCCCAGCTTTTCTTTGAACATTTAACCTGTTAAGATAAATGGCTTATTATATGCTCCGGGCAAGCTGTTCCAGAAGAATCAGACGCATCATCTGATGAGGAAAAGTCATTGCAGAAAAGCTAAGCTCTTCATCTGCCCTTTTCAGTACACTTTCAGAAAGTCCCAGGGAACCGCCAATGACAAAGACCAGATTATCAGCTGTTTTTTCTGCAAGCAAAGACATTCTTTTCTGCCATGAAGCGGTATCATAATGTTTCCCGTTAATACTTAATGCGATCACATAATCTTCCCTATTTATCTTTTGAAGAATCCTTTCTCCCTCTGTTTCGCGTATTTTTCTCTCTTCTGCAGGGGACGCTTTGTCCGGAGTTGGCTCATCGGCACATTCCAGGAGCGACACCGGACATTTTTTACGGATAATTTTCAGGTAATAATCAATTCCATCCGAAAAATATTTTTCCTTGATTTTCCCCACACAGACTATTTTTATTTCTTTCATTTCTTAATCAGTCATCTCTTCTTCCAAAAAGTAGAACCAGTCTTAAAAGCTGAAGCAGAGATGCGGCAGCACCGGCTACATAAGTCATTGCAGCGGCTTTTAATACCTTTGACGCCTTATTCACCTCATCATCATAAAGAATATGAGAATCACGCAGAATACGAAGGGCTCTTCCCGACGCATTAAATTCAACCGGCAAGGTAACAAGCTGGAATAATACGGTCAATGAAAATAAAAGGATGCCCAGAGTAATCAGGAAATGATTAAAGCTGAATAATACCCCTACTAAAATCACCGGCCAGGAAAGGGCAGATCCAAAGTTCACAACCGGCACAATCGCGCCACGAATGCGTAAAGGAGCATAATCCTTTGCATCCTGTA
>JALEIY010000075.1 GCA_022769785.1 Eubacterium sp. | reverse complement strand
ATTCTGACCCAGCAGAATGATTCGTTTGCTCAACTTGTGAAGTCCCTCTACTATATAGGTTTTGGAAAGGCGTTTTGTTAAGGTCTGTTTTGAAAAAAGTTGAAAAACTTGCTTCACGGATTGCTGCCCTCGGCCAGTGTCTTCTACCACATCATACCTCGCACAACTACCACAGATATAAGTCCCTCTATTATATAGGTTTTAGAAAGGCCAAAAATGAAGTATCCAATAAAAGATTTTTTTAGAATTTTCAAACTGTGCCTTTTGGCGGGGGGGTCATATATCAGGCTGGGAAACATCGGGTTTGGCATCCTCACAAGGCCCCTCTTCTGGAGCTTGCTGGAAAGGATGAGACTGTACAGGCCGGATTCGTTAATGACCGGCGTATTTTGCATCCTTCCGATGGAGTTCTGAATTGGGACTTCATCTATATCTTCTTCATCCACATGGTCTGCAATTGCTTTTGTAGCGCGCTCATATCCCAAAATAGTAGCTACATCTTTCCCAACAAAATACAGCTCATCGTTAATCATGACATTGCGGACTGAGACAAACTCGCGCTTTGACATCTTTTATTTCATAGGCGATGCATGAAAAAAGCCCGTGAGTATTTCTACTAACGAGCTTTCGTTATAACTGCCTTCATAATATAGGATTTTTCCATCAACCCCCTTGTGTTCCAACCATCAACCCCCTTGTCAATAGATCATTTTAATGAACTCAACTTTATTCTTATATTTCAAAATACGCTTAATTTCCTCTTCGTTATAACCTTTTTCCGCACAAACTCCTCTTATTATCGTTTTGTACAGTTTGTTGATGCGGTTCGTAATAGCCTGCGGCTTAACGTGATACACCTTCCTTGCCAGTTCACCTTGGGTGTAATTCCCGTGGTTGATATACGCAAAGAATTCTTTCTGTGCGTCTGGCAGATCGTCAGTAATACTAGCGGCTGTCGATATTATTTCGGCCGCAGTGTTGTAAGCACACATTTTTGCATGCCACTCATCTACCGCTAATGCGGGACAAAGCTCCACAAGCTGGGATCCTTTGCCTCTGCGTCCTGCGTAACGCAGCAATTTCGGCTTTTCTATATGATAGTGTTCCTGCACAGCATCCACAATGGTATTGAAGTCATCAAATGCGTATGTCAGCTTTATCAGCCTGTCACAGAAAATATCTACCAGAAGTTTTTCTATGCAGATTTCCTGCGGATTTTTCCTCTCAATTGGTGCCTGCGTAATCATGTCTGTGATCACGATACTGTTTTCAGTTCTGTAAAAGCAAAAATCCTTCTTTGTTGGCTTGTAGATTAAGTTTGGAACACCCTGTTTCTGGAGAAAACGAAACACAGGCAGGGTACTGTCCTTTTCTGCTTCCAGAAAAATCACATTATCCGATATCTTTTCATCCAGGAATTCATTCAACAGCACCGTTTCAAACAGAGCCACTTTTATCTCTGGCAGATGCTCATTGAATAAATCTATTACTCTCTGCGCCGCTTCAGAATACTTTGGTACATATGATTTCTTAACTTGTCCACCGGGAAGCTGATATTGGTTGTATCCGATTTTCACAAGCTGACCGCGCTTGATCATGTCTGATATAGCCCATGTGTATGAATTCCTGCTGACATAAGGATAATCTTCCTGAAGCATATCCATAAGCTCCTTGCGGCTATAAACATGGTCCTTTTCCAATCTTCCAGCAGTGTTATCAAACCATTTCATAAAAAACTCCTAATTCATATAGATTGTCACCTAGTCATTCTATTATTGACAATATATATTATATCACAGATTCCGATAATAGTCCATTCGTCAGAATGCGATCCTTATTGTTACTACCCACCTGAACTGTCGCCATAGGAGATGCGGACAAAATCCGGAATCATTTTACATTGGCAGGAACACCTTATTTCTCACTCTGATTGATACAACGCATCGTCATCCAATCAGTTCCCAATGGCGTACCCGGTAAGGAAACATAACAACTGAAAAATGTAAAAGAACAAAAAATCCCCTCTACCTAGAAATCACAGGCGAGGGGAAATGTTCTTTATGCTTCTTAATTTACCTTGAAAAGCCGTCCCTGTCTCCGACCATCGTCCGGTGGATCGTTTCCCGAATATGCTCCCTGTCTGCTTCATCCAGTCCCAGCCCTTTCAATGACTCCCTAATTCCGGACAGATCAGCGTTTCACTGTCTGTTCTGGAAAGTGCCGGATGGCCGGTGTAACTGCAGCCACAAAGTGGGCAGATTCGAATCTTCTGCATTTCCTCTTTCATCATAATCCCTCCCAACTGTCGTCCATTGCTTTTCTCAGAATTTTTTCATCAAATCCAAAGAACCGATAACCTTCTAAGCAGGTTTCCAGGTACCTTACCGAAGGAATTCCAAGCAGCCGATCCTCATGCATGATGTACACAAAGGCTTCTCTGGTCCGCTTTCTTCCTGTCTGGAGTCCTTTGAAAGTAATCGGCATCTCTTTTTTGTAGTAAAAGACTGGGTAACCTTCGTACTGGTCCAGTCGAAGTTCATCAACCGCCGACACCTCCCAGACAGCCACCGGGACCTTACTGCCTTCCTGTTTTTCGATTGTCAAATAATACCCGCTTTTACTGCCTTTGAACAAAAGCCGATAATCTGGGATTTCACCCGTTCCCAATACTCTTGCATCGGGGCACCGTCCTTTCATTTGCCGCACATTCAGGTTGCTTCCATAAGCTAAATAGTATCTTTTTTTCATATTCGTTATCCATCCTTTCCGAAGGATCCACCCTTCTACCACCGAAAGCCCGCTCATGGCGGGAGGTCGGGGGCATAAGGCTGAGTCCTTTATGCTCTGCAGCCGCTTCTGAAAGCTGCGTCGCCGGGAAGTCTCTTTGTCAGCACCTCTCTTGCTGTTGCGAATTCTTCTCCAATGAATCCCAGGCGGAGGAGCCA
>JALEIY010000069.1 GCA_022769785.1 Eubacterium sp. | reverse complement strand
CCATGACCGTAAGAAGGGCGACATTATCATCGATAAGGATGAGGGACCTCGTCCAGGAACTACAGTAGAGACACTTTCAAAGCTTCGCTGCTGTTCAGGAGTAGAAGGCGGAGTTGTTACAGCTGGTAACGCATCAGGAATTAACGATGGTGCAGCAGCAGTCGTACTTATGACAGAAGAGAAGGCTAAAGAGCTCGGTGTCAAGCCAATGGCATACTTCGTTGGCGGCGCTATGGGCGGTGTAGATCCGAAGATCATGGGTGTTGGCCCTGTAGCAGCTGTTAAGAACGCTATGAAGAGAACAGGCCTTTCAGTTGATGATATGGATCTCATCGAGGCAAACGAGGCATTCGCAGCTCAGTCAGTTGCAGTAGCCAAGGAGCTCAAGTTCGATATGAGCAAGGTCAATGTAAACGGTGGAGCAATCGCTCTTGGACATCCTGTAGGAGCATCCGGATGCCGTATTCTTGTTACATTACTTCATGAAATGCAGAAACGTGACGCTAAGACAGGTCTTGCAACACTGTGTATCGGTGGTGGAATGGGCTGCTCAACAATCGTTAAGAGAGATTAATTTTATAACATAACTGATATCTGGATCTGGCATTATGCCAGGTCCCGTATCATTCGTAAGCAAAGAAATGATTTATAATATTTTTTTGTTATTACGATTATAATCTGAAAGGAGATGCATACAATGGGATTCATCAATTATGACGTAGATGGACAGGTTGGAATCATCACAATCAATCGTCCAAAAGCACTTAATGCATTAAACAGCGAAGTATTAAAAGAACTGGATGCTGTAATTGATGCAGTGGATTTAGATGTTATCAGATGTCTGGTTTTAACAGGAGCCGGAGAAAAATCTTTTGTTGCCGGTGCTGATATCGGTGAAATGAGCACTCTTACAAAAGAAGAAGGCGAAGCATTTGGTAAAGTTGGTAATGATGTATTCAGAAAAATTGAAACATTACCGATTCCGGTAATCGCTGCAGTTAATGGTTTTGCATTAGGCGGCGGCTGCGAGATTTCCATGAGCTGCGATATCAGACTTTGTTCTGAAAATGCTGTTTTCGGTCAGCCGGAAGTTGGTCTCGGAATTACACCTGGATTTGGCGGAACCCAGAGACTTGCACGTATCGTAGGACCTGGAAAAGCAAAACAGTTAATTTATACAGCACGTAACATCAAAGCTGCAGAAGCATACAGAATCGGTCTTGTGAATGAAGTTTATCCATTAGAAGAACTGATGCCTCAGGCTATCAAGATGGCAAAAGGTATTGCAAAGAACGCTCCAATCGCTGTTCGTGCATGCAAGAAAGCTATCAATGAAGGCCTTGAAGTTGGAATGGACGAAGCAATCGTAATCGAAGAGAAATTATTCGGCAGCTGCTTCGAGACAGAAGATCAGAAATATGGTATGGCATTTTTCCTTGACAAAAACAAAGAAAAAGTAAAAGAACCATTTAAAAACTGTTAATTGTCCGGTTTCGCATATATAATATAGATTATGCATAAC
This sequence comes from Eubacterium sp., assembly GCA_022769785.1. GTDB lineage: Bacteria > Bacillota > Clostridia > Lachnospirales > Lachnospiraceae > Anaerobutyricum. The sequence goes on along the minus strand of JALEIY010000069.1, from coordinate 28,282 downwards.
CGCAATAATATAAATTAATTAGGAGGATATTACAATGAAAGTTGGAGTTATTGGCGCAGGTACAATGGGTTCCGGTATTGCTCAGGCATTCGCTCAGACAGAAGGATATGAAGTATATTTATGTGATATCAATGACGAATTTGCTGCAAACGGCAAAAAGAAAATCGCTAAAGGTTTTGAAAAAAGAGTAGCAAAAGGCAAAATGGATCAGGCAAAAGCTGACGCAATCCTTGCTAAAATTACTACAGGAACAAAAGACATCTGTACAGACGCTGATTTAATCGTAGAAGCAGCTCTTGAGGTTATGGAAGTTAAAAAACAGACATTTAAAGAATTACAGGATATCGTTCCTGCAGAATGTATGTTTGCAACAAATACATCTTCCTTATCCATCACAGAAATCGGTGCTGGATTAGACAGACCTGTAATCGGAATGCATTTCTTCAATCCTGCTCCGGTTATGAAATTAATCGAGGTTATCAAAGGCGAAAACACACCGGATGAAATGAGAGATAAGATTGTTGCTATTTCCGAAGAAATCGGAAAAACTCCTGTTCAGGTTAATGAAGCAGCAGGTTTCGTTGTAAACAGAATCTTAATCCCTATGATTAACGAAGCAGTTGGAATCGTTGCTGACGGTGTTGCTTCTGTTGAAGGTGTAGATACTGCTATGAAATTAGGTGCAAATCATCCAATGGGACCTCTGGCTTTAGGTGACCTGGTTGGTCTTGACATCTGTCTGGCTATCATGGAAGTATTATACAACGAGACAGGCGATTCCAAATATCGTCCACATCCATTATTAAGAAAAATGGTTCGTGCTGGTAAATTAGGACAGAAAACTGGTATTGGTTTCTACGATTACAGAAAATAGTAACCGGGTTTTCTCAGGAAGATAAATATGGTGTTGTTTGATTATCTGGTACCGTATAGCCGTATTTATATTCCGCCATACGGGGTAACATGTGATGAATCCGGTGTTTTGTATAGCTGCAACGCACAGAAAAAAGATATCATTACAGGTATTCCGGAAAAAGTTAATTATAATGATTTACATAGGACTGCAGTCAAGGACTGCGGTCCTTTTTTCGTCAGAGAAGACTCCGGTGGTTTACGTAAGATGTAGAGAATTGTACTGTGAAAGTATAAATCATATGGAAATGATTGTTTTATCAATCTGAAAGAATGTTTTGTCAATATATGGAAATAAAATGTAAAAATGTGGTATACTACCATCGTAACCCGGAAACGTCAGGTACCTTAGAATGTATTTGGCAATATAACTGCAACTGTATGCAGATATATATGGAAGGAGGATGTAATGTCACAGTTAATTGTATCAGCACAGGAGATTACCAATAAGAAAAATACGCTGGCTACTCTGAAGAATACTCTGGAGACTCAGGTTTCCCAGATGGAGACATTGAACCGGAGTCTGGATGGCATGTGGGAGGGACCTGCAAAAGAAAAATACGCAGCAGCGTTAAACATTGATATTGCTAAGATAAAGCTTTTTATCAAGGTAATTGGTGAGTTTATCAGTATACTTTCTCAGATTATTGTTCTTTATAAAACAATGGAAAAAAAGAATATTGCAACAGCAACTGGTTGACATGTGTCTGTAGAAGGAGTGTTCAGACGGATACAGGCAGATAGTGTTTATAAAAAGAGAGGTGCATGATGACCGATATTGTTAAAGTGGCTCCTGAAAGGTTGAAATCTACAGCAGCATCCCTAAATCAAACCGGAGCTTCTATTAAGAAAACTACATCACAGATGCTGGCACTTATGACTGGTATCAGTCAGTCCGTTTGGAGCGGTGAGGCATCGAGTGCTTATTTAGGGAAATTTAGCGGCCTGCAAAGTGATATAACGAAAATGTGCAAAATGATTGAGGACCAGGTGCTTCATCTGAATACGATTGCATCAGAGTATCAGACAACAGAAGCACAGAGCAAAGCAGCGGCAGCAACTTTGAAAAATAATGTAATTGCCTGATATTCCAATAAAAGTGTTTCTGATGGAGTAACTTATGATTTCTGTATATATATTTTGTCATAAAAAAGAAGAAGCGGATATGATTTATAGTGTCTGCAGTTATCGGCTGGCTGTTTTGAGTAATGAGAAAATGATTGCGAGTATACATTGTGATGCATTATCCTATGCGAATAATAACCCGGAAAATATAACAGGAGTAGACATTATTTTATATGAAGTCAGAAACAACAGGGATCTGGCACAGCTTAAAAAATTGAGATGTCGATTTGCGAAGGCAGAGATTTTGGTCATTACGACACCGGAAGTTCCTTCAGAATACTATGTAATTCCGGAAGTCAGGCCAATTATGCTGTTGTTAAGACCATGGAACAAAGAAAAAGCAGAAAAGGTAATACATCGCTTTTTCTCATATTATTTTCAACAAAGACAAAAAGGAGATGAGTCAGGGAGATTAATGGTATGCACAAAAGGAGAAAAAAGATACTTTGATTATAATATGATTGAGTATATGGAGGCGCGTGAGAAAAAGATAATACTTTACAGTAATTATGAAAAAGTGGATTTTTACAGTTCTTTAACAAAGCTGCTTCCACTTTTGCCGGATTGTTTTATACGATGTCACAGAAGTTTTATTGTAAATATGATTTTTGTAGAAAAAATAGATTTTTCCGAATGGCTTTTATATTTAAAAAATACTATAGTTATCCCTATCTCAAAGAAATATGGACGTAATCTGGAAAAATTGTTACAAAAAGAGTATTACAATAGCAATAAAATATGACAGGAGGTACCCTGTAAAGATTGACCGCAATTTGTATAAGTGTTAAAATATAGACATGTTGTTTTTTAACGTATCCGTTAAGATTAAGGAGGAAACGCATGAGCTATATTAAGGATTATGCACAAAAACTTGTGACAGCGGAAGAAGCTGTGAAAGTAATCAAGTCTAATGATTGGGTGGATTATGGATGGACAACCGGTACTCCGGTAGCGCTTGATGCGGCTTTGGCAGCAAGAGCAGAGGAACTTGAAAATGTAAAGATTCATGGCGGTATTCTTATGTGGGTTCCGGAGATTTTCAAGGTTGACAATGTTGCGGATCATTTCACATGGAATTCATGGCATATGAGCGGCATTGAAAGAAAGGCAATCAGTCAAGGATTTGCTTATTATTGTCCTCTTCGCTATTCAGAACTGCCAAGATATTATCGTGAGCATATCGGACATATTAATGTTGCCATGTTCCAGGTAACACCAATGGATAAACATGGATATTTTAACTTTGGACCAAATGCTTCCCACATGAAGGCTGTTTGTGATGTGGCAGATGTTGTTATTGTGGAAGTAAATGAGAAGATGCCAAGATGTCTCGGTGGATTTGAAGAAGGTATTCATATTTCTCAGGTTGATTATATCGTTGAGGGTGACAATCCTGCCATTGGACAGATGGGAGCAGGAGCTCCTCCGACTGACGTTGACAAAGCAGTTGCAAAACTGATTGTGGAAGATATTCCAAATGGAGCTTGTCTGCAGCTTGGTATCGGTGGTATGCCAAATACAGTAGGTTCTATGATTGCAGAATCTGATCTGAAGGATCTGGGCGTACATACTGAGATGTATGTAGATGCGTTTGTTGACATCGCAAAAGCAGGAAAAATTAACGGATCAAAGACGACGATTGATAAGGGCCTTCAGGTATATGCCTTTGGTGCAGGAACTCAGAAACTGTATGATTATCTGGATGATAACCCGGAATGTATGAGTGCGCCGGTAGATTACACCAACGGTATCCATACAATTGCAGCAATTGATAATTTCATTTCTATCAATAATGCAGTTGATCTGGACTTATTCGGACAGGTTAATGCAGAAAGCGCAGGAACCAAACAAATCAGTGGTGCAGGCGGACAGCTTGACTTTGTATTAGGTGCATATCTGTCAAAAGGCGGTAAGAGCTTTATTTGCTGTTCTTCTACCTTTAAATCAAAAGATGGACAGCTTCACTCCCGTATTCGCCCTACACTGGCAGAGGGCTCCACAGTAACAGATACTCGTCCAAATACACACTATGTAGTAACTGAATATGGAAAGGTTTGTCTGAAAGGATTATCAACATGGGAAAGAGCAGAAGCATTAATTGGCATTGCTCATCCTGATTTCAGAGACGAACTGATTGCAGAAGCAGAAAAGATGAATATTTGGAGAAGATCCAATAAATAAGCCAGTAAAACCCCTTTACACGAAAGAGAAATCTAATGTAAAGGGGTTTTTTTGTCCCTGCTAAATCAGGTAAAAATATCTGCTTATTTGAGAATCAGATTATCAATATTTTTAATGATAATCGTAGATTTTCCTGTTACATCAGTCTGAATTTCAAGATTGGCAAGCTTGTTGTAGACATCCATAGGAATTGAGATTTCAATTCCACTGTCTGTCACCATAACCTGCTTTTCTAATTTTTTTACAGTATTTTCATTAGCGACGGAGAAACGGTCGAACTGAAGATCATACTGTTCCATTTTTTCATCAAATTCTGATTTCTTTTCCGGACTTTTTCCAAATAACTTAGTTCCAATTTCTTCAATATCGAAAGATTTTCTGTCAGAATATTCTTTCTGCAAAGCACTTTTTGTATCCATTTTTGATTTTAAATCAGCACCATCATATTTGTTGGCGATATCGTTAATAACTTTTGTTAAAATATTAAGCTTTTTCTTTGGCGGTAAATTTGTATGGCACACAAGAAAACGTTCAGACAGATAATATATTTTTTCACCATTCACTTCGTAACGTTTTTCAAGAAGCTTAATATGTAAGTCAGAAAGATTAATAATAACCGCTTCGGGAATTCGGGTGCCGGCGGACGGAAGAAGCGCTTTTGACTTTATAATATTCGCCTGAATCATCGGGGGGTTCGTTTCGATAGATGGCTCATTGTCTGATACTTCCTCTGAGTTGGTTTCTGGCAGTTCAGAGTAGTTGTGAAGGACAGATACATCATGAATATAGCTTTCCCGGTAATTCATTTTTAAAAGAGCCAGATAGATTGTCCCTTCTGCCTGGAAGCTCACAAATAGCAAATCGGCTGGGGGAATATCTGCACTTTCTGTCATCGCAGTATAAAGCTTTTCTGCAATCAGACGGCTGGCTTCAATAAAAGACTCTTCATCGGATTCGTCCCAATCCTGTAAAAGGGAATAAATGGGAGAGGTTTCCGGATTAAAGATACATTCTTTTGTGTCATCACTGGATACAATTTTATAAATATGATTACGGATAAAATCGTACAAATCTGGACCGGGATCTAACAGGGTATTGGACAAAATACAGTCGCCGTGTATTGTGTCCAGAACGTGAAGTATGGTTTTTCGAATGACAATATCGTCTTTTGCTATCATATGATTCACTCCTTTAGGTTCATTCGGGTATTAAGTATATCACCTAAAGCCGGAGGATGTCATGCTATTTTTAATAACAATTTTCGGGGAAAAAGGATTTGGAGAATACAGCCTGCCGGATGTCATCAATGTTGACTATAAAATCTGTCTCTCAAAAAATAAGTTTTGTCTGGAAAAGAATGTTTTTTTATTATTTGAAAATATTGATAGCTGCTGGTATTTGTTAAAAAATAAAGAGTATGTATGGATAGAAGAAAAGGGAGGAGGGTTTCGGAGAAGGATAACGGAAGATATGCATATGGAGCTTTTGGTAAATGAAAAGAGACTTTCTTTATCTGTCCGGTCAGTATGCGATGATTTTCCTGCTTATAAAAAATATGAAATAAAAAGCAATATTTCCATAGGGAGAGGAGAAGATAATGATATTGCTTTAGAGGATGTCATGCAAACTGCTTCCAGAAAGCATTCAATAATAAAAAAAGAACAGAATCAGTGGATAATATTAAACCAGAGTATCAACGGGATATACATAAACGGAGAAACAGAAAAAACCTCCCGAACGCTGTGTTATGGGGATTGTATATACATTGCAGGACTTCATATTGTTTTTTTAAGACATTTTCTTGCTATAGAAAATGATACATCAAAAATGAAAACAACATTAAAAGAGATAACCGGTTTTCCGGAGGAAGATGTCAGGGCGGAATATTTGCAGGAGAAAAAACCATTTCATCGTGCACCCAGAAGCCTGGAAGCGAATGAAAAAACGATTATTACAATCAGAGAACCCCCACCCAATTTAAAAACAGAGCAGATGCCTCTTTTTATGACAATCGGTTCGTCTGTTTTTATGATGATTCCCATGCTTATCGGAAGTTTATTTATGTTAAATACGTCAGACAGAGGAAATGGAAAAGCAGATGCTTATGTGTATAGCGGGCTGATTATGGTGGTTACGACATTTATTGCGGCTGTTTTATGGGGGTTTGTTCAAACTATTTGGACAAGAAAGAGAGGTAAAAAAGCAGAAAAAATAAAAAGAGAAAGATATGAAATTTATCTGGAAAAGAAAAAACAGCAGCTCACAATAATACATGAAAAAGAAAAGAGGATACTTAGAGAAAGGTATCCGGATGCACAAATTAATTCATTGATAGATGAGAGGTCAGTAGCTTTATGGAATCGTAATTTCAGCCATCCCGATTATTTCGTATACCGATTGGGGTTGGGTGAAATCCGTATGAGTGCGGAGATTGAAACCGGAACTGGAGCAGACGAGTTTGAAACCGATAATCTGCGAGAAAAAAAGAAAAGGCTTCAGGAAGAATTTCAGTATTTGAAAGAGGCACCTGTGTTGGTTGATTTGGAAAAGGAAAAACAGGTGGGCCTTGTAGGTGATAGCTCGGAAGCAATCTGGCAGCTTATTCATATTCTCAGCATTCAAATTGCTACGAATAATTGTTATACAGAAGTGAAAATTGGTGTTGTTTATGATGAAAATACTTTAATGTCGAAAGAAGAGTGGGATTACTTCAGGTGGTTGCCCCACATATGGTCAGAAGGAAAAACAAAAAGATTTATTGCGTCGAATCAGGAGGAAGCCAGACAGCTTTTTTATGAGATAACACAGATTATTTATCGGAGAATGTCATATGAACAGGAATCTGCAATGATAAAAGAGAGAAAAAAGAAAAAACCATTTTATATTTTATTTATATCCGCAATTGATTTTCTGGATGGAGAACCGGTAGCTAAATATTTGAATGACAGGGAAAAGGATTATGGAATATATGTAATCTGGATTGCCCGGGAAAAAGAAGATTTGCCGAATTCCTGTGGATTTGTGATTGAAAATACGAAAACTTACCAGGGATTTTATGACCTGACAGGAAGCAGACAGCAAATGAGAAAAATACAATTTGACAATGTGTGTTCCACACAGACGGCACAGATGGCACGAAAAATGGCTTCTATCGAAGTGATGGAAAAAGAGGAAACCGGAAATATACCGGAGCAGATAACCTTTTTTGAAATGCTTCGTATAAAAAAGGTTGAAGAGATTCCGGTTCTCGAGAACTGGAAAAAAAGCAGGACGATTGATACTCTGAAAGCAGAAATCGGTGTGAAGGCAGGGGGAAAGCTGTGCTTTCTGGATATTCATGAGAAGTTTCACGGACCGCATGGTCTGGTTGCAGGAACAACGGGTTCGGGGAAAAGCGAATTACTTCAGACGTACATTTTATCTATGGCAGTTCGGTACAGTCCGGAGGAAGTCAATTTTTTTCTGATTGATTATAAAGGAAGCGGAATGGCCGGATTATTTGAAGAATTGCCGCATTTATGCGGACATATTTCAAATTTATCTAAAAAGCTGACAAAAAGAGCACTGGCGGCAATCAAGGCGGAAAATACCAGAAGGCAGGAAATATTTAAAAAATACCGTATCAATCATATCAATCAATATATATCACAAAGATATGAAGATTCTCAGATGATGCCACTTCCGCATTTGCTGATTATTATTGATGAATTTGCGGAACTGAAAAAAGAAGAGCCGGATTTTATGGAGGAATTAATCAGTGTGGCACAGGTGGGCAGAAGTCTTGGTATTCACTTGATTTTGGCAACGCAAAAACCCGGTGGAACGGTCAATGACAGAATATGGAGCAATACGAAGTTTCGTTTGTGCCTGCGTGTGCAGGAAGAACAGGACAGCCAGGAAATGCTTCATAAACAGGATGCGGCTTTTTTATCGCAGGTAGGCAGAGGATATTTTCAGGCGGGAAGAGATGAAGTGTATGAACTTTTTCAGTCTGCCTGGAGTGGTGCTGCAGCAGATATCAGTACGGACAGACAAAAGGAAGATGTGCAGATGCTTACCCTGTCAGGGCGAATTCGGCATACAGGGCAGTATAAAGAAAAAATCAGCGGAAAATCTCAGGGTAAAGCAGTTACCGAATATATTCAGTTTCTGGCTGAAAAATATGGCATAAAAAGTGGCAGAGCCTTATGGAAGGAGCCGTTACCGGAAATATTGTTTACCGGAGAAATAAAGAAGTTCACCGGAATATCAGCAAATGACGGGCTATATGCAGATGTTGGTTTAATTGATGATATGGCAAATCAGGTTTATAAAAGATTACGGATTAATTTAAGGGAAAGTGGTCATATTGTGATATGCGGGATGCCCCATTCCGGGAAAAGTACATTTTTGCAAACTATGCTGTTTCAATTTATGAGTAACTATGATGCAGATACCATACAGTTTTATATTATTGATTACAGTGGAGGGATGTTGGAAGCCTTTCGGTCGATGCCGCAAACCGGAGGAATGATTCTGCCGGGAGAGGAGAAAAAGGCTGGAGCATTGTTTTCTGTTCTGGAACAAACCAGAAAAGAACGGAGGAAGTTTTTGCATGGAGGAACCTGGGAGCAGCATTTGAAGAATTATCCGCATAGCATTCCGGCGATTGCAGTAGTAATTGATAATTTTTCGATGTTTCAGGAAAGAACGAATCAAAAATATGAAGAGCAGTTATTAAAAATATGCAAGGAAGGAGAACGAGAGGGGATTTTTGTCATAGCTTCCTGTGGGGGATTTTCTGTCACAGAGATGCCGTTAAGGTTTGCTGGACAATTCAGAACTGCAATCTGCCTGGAAATGAAGGAAAAATATATGTATGGAGAAGTAATGGGAGACCTGCAGATTGATGGCAGCATATCCCCCGGAATCCGGGGGAGAGGTCTGATAAAAACAGAAGGACGGATTCTGGAATTCCAGACAGCCCTTTGTTGCGAGACGACAGATGAATACAAACGCATGGAGGATATCCGGGAATATGCGAATGAGAAAAATAAAAGTTGGAACGGGACAAGGCCACGTCAGATAAGAGAGGTATCAGTCCATCCGCAATCAGCTTCTTTTTTTGAGGACGAAGAAGTAAAAGCATATATAAAAAACAGCCTTACTTTTCCTCTGGGTTATGAGGAGGACACAGCAGAAATATATTATCTGAATACGGATGATATTTATTGCTTCCTTATTTCCGGTAAAAAGAGAAGCGGAAGGCATAATCTGTTAAAGGTGATGATTGAAACAGCCAGAAGAAAAACGGGGAAAGTATGTATTATTGACCTGAACCAGGGTTTATCCGAATATAAAAATCTGGAGCATATCTCCTGTTATATGACAAGAGGAGAAGAAATACAGCTTTTCCTTAATGATATATGTGCGATATCTAATGAAAAAGAAGAGTCGGGAGAGAAGGATGAAATTTATTATATCTTTGTTGAGGATATGATGGCATTTCTGGAGATTGCAGATGTAGCGGAATACGCTATCTGTCAAAAACTTGAAAAACTCTGGAAGAAAAATAAGAAAAATATTATCTTTGTGGCTGTTACGGATGTTCAAAACAGTAATTTTATGATGTCTGTGCCGTTGTTGGAACAGTTTTGTTCTTTTGGAACCGGAGTACATCTTGGAGGAAATCTAATAGAGGATAACTTTTTTTGCCATGATAAGGTGTCTTATGAAGAACAGACAAGTGGAATGCAACCGGGACAGGGATTCTTTTTTGAAAGGAATAAGGTCCACAAAATTATCATTCCGATGGAGAATAGTTATGATTGATGTTGATATTTTTTTGCCGGGAAGAGGAGAGACGATGGAGTTTCGATGCAATGAAGGAGTTAAGATAAAACATATTTGCAGAGGAATTCTGTGTTCTGCCAAAACAAATACAGGAAATAGGCAGGATGTCACCGAAGAAGAACCTGCGGCATTCTGGCTGTGCAGTATGGACAGTCAGGCGGTACTCAGCGGAGAGAGAACTCTGAAAGAATATGGGATAAAAAATGGAAGTAAGTTAATTTTTTTATAGTATTGAAAGAGAATGATGCTACGATGCTAAAGACCGGAGAGTTGGTTGACGGGAAATACAAAATACTTAATAAAATAGGCCAGGGAGGAAATGGTATCGTCTATCTGGCTATTCATGAGCAGTTGGGGAAGAAAAGAGCTGTCAAGGAAATAAGGATAGAGTCTTTAGGGAAAAATGAGCTGGCCAGGCAGAGAATTCTTTCAGAAATCGAGATTTTAAAAAATCTGGAGCATCCCTGTTTGCCTGAAATTATTGATGTGAAAGTAAGTGGGGATAGTGTTCTCATCATTATGGAGTACATTGAAGGAATGAATTTAAAAGACAGGCTTTCAAGACATGGTCCAATGGGAGAAGAAGAAGTAATCAATATTGCATTTCAACTCACAGAGGTGCTGGCCTATCTCCACTCAAGAAAGCCGCCGGTAATATACCGGGATTTAAAGCCCTCCAATATTATTATTCGGAAAGATGGGAGAATCAGTATCATTGATTTTGGTGCAGCCAGGCAATTTCATGTGGGCGGTGAGGAGGATACGGTCTGTCTGGGAACCAGAGGATATGCTGCCCCGGAGCAATACGGCGGAAAAGGTCAGACAGATGAACGTTCCGATATCTATTGTTTAGGAGTAACCTTATATCATCTTGTCACCGGGAAAAGTCCGGAGGAGCCGCCCTATTACATTTGCCCCATACGCGAATGGAACCCTGATTTATCGGAGGGGCTGGAGGCTGTGATAGGAAAATGTACGATTGCCAATCCAGAGGAGAGATACCAAAGCTGTGAGGAACTGATATATGCCCTTCGTCATTTGCAGGAATGGGAAGTCGGGTATCGAAAGAAAGAGAAAATAAAAACAGGTTTGTTTCTGGTATTGAGTCTGGGGGTAATACTGTGCTTTTCAGGGAGTATATATCTGGATAAAGCCCAGAGAATATGCAGACAACAATTGGCCTGCTCCTATCTGAATTATGCGGAACGGGCGGTCGGGGATGAGGAAGCTGCGTCCAATTATAAAAAAGCATTAATGCTGTACCCGGAATGGAAAAAAATATATGTAAGCTTACAGAACCGTTTTATCAGACCGGGAGAATTTGATATGGAGGATGCAGCAGTCTTAATTGGCATTTTTCAGCCGGAAGAAGGGAAGGTCCCGGTGTTGGAGACATATAAGACAAAAGATAAAAAGGGATTTTGCGATTTCTGTTATAAGATTGGCATCGGTTATTTTTATTATCTGGGAGGTGTGGAAGGAAAAAAAGGAGCGGGGCCCTGGTTTCATGAAGTGATAAAAGCAGATTCTTCATCGTTTCCGGCATCAAAAGAAAAAAGAGCGAAAATATATTTTAATATCAGTGAATATTATCGGAATTTTGTAGGAAAAGAAAAAGATCAGAGTGGTGAGATGAAAATGGACAATTATGGAGATTTTTATCAGGCGCTTCATGGGCTGAATCAGTTTTATGCAGATAAAAATAGTCCTGCTTCCGATGCAGCTGCAGCCTTTCTGATTTCCAAAGAAATTGCAGTGGAAATCAGAACATATGCCAGAGAGTTATTGCAGGATAAAAAAGTAGAATATATTATGCTGAAAAAAGAACTGGATATCATTGGTGGAAAAACAGAAAGAGGGCGAAAGCGAATGGAGTGTATGGAATTACATAGAACCAGGGAAGAGATGGATGAGTTAAGAGAAATCATTAAAGAAGCTGAAAAGCAGCTTCTGCTTGCGTATCAGACCAAATAATAATCTGTATCAGGAAGAGGGAGGAAAAAAGGTGCCGGGTGGGATGAGACATCTGACGACGGAAAAACTTACTGCAATGCAATCTCTGGAACAAATGGCGAGGATTACAGCCGTTGTGTTATTGTTGGCAGCGGTACTTGTTTTCTGGAAAGGGAAAGTGTTTGCGTCTATTGAATATCTCACAGGAAAGAAAAAAAGAAAAGGAACGGATAAGATAAAATATGATATCAAAAGCAGACTGAACGTGGTAATTTTACTGATTTTTGCGGCAGGTTACCCCTGTATGGTACAGGCCTCACAGGGAGACTTTACAGAGATGAAGCTGGAAGTAAACAGCAGAGAGCCTTTTGAAAAGGAGGAGGAATATACTAAGACTCTGTTTTACAATCAGGATGTATCACTGTTTTTTCAGGTGCATGGAGAAAAAGAAGAGTTTCAAAAACAGATGGAAGGCTTATATTTATATGAGAATATATCTCAAGCCCCGGAACTGGTGATTGCCCCGAAGGATTTTGAAGAGAACATGGATGAGAATCATATGTTTCAAAAAGAAGTTTGTTTGAAGGCGGAAAAGGATGAAGAAAAGAGGATTAAGATTCTTCTGAAAGGGAAACCGGAGAGCAAGTGGATTTTTTATAGTAGCAATATAATGGAAAACAGTTACGGAAAGATTTACGATAATATTTTTGAGAGCAAAGATATCGTTATAGATAAAAAGGCTCCGTGCATATATGAAGAGATTTGCCTTGAACCTTTAGAACAGAAGAAAGTGTATGAAGGGCTGGATTATTATAATAATGGAGTCAGAGGAAGTATTTGGATGGAAGAAAAATATTTCTGTAACAGTGGAGTTTCTCTAAATGCTGTTCCATTGGATAAAACAGCGGAGCTTTCTGTGACAAACAGTGAGTATTCGACAACGGAGAACACAATAGAAATACAGGGATGGCGAGTGCAGCAGACAGATAAACAAAAAAGGCAGATAACGTTCCAGTTTCGGGAGGAAGGAAAATGGAGACTGGAATTTACCTGTCGGGATGCGGCTGGAAACAAAAGTGTGGTATATGGAGATTCATCGAAGCAGAAAGCGGAGAGCAAAGAATTCATCATAGACCGCTCTGCGCCACAGATTGAAGTGAATTATGATAAATTTGTCAAAATCAATGCACAAAAAACAGATTATTTGAAAGTAAATGAAGCGGTGGAAAGGGATATAGGGGCCATAAAATCATCGAATTGCGAAGGGATTGCAAATGAAGCGGTGACAGTGTCTGTTCGAATCAGAGAAACCCGATTTGACCCGGAAAAAGTAATACTGCGAATAGAAGAAGAATCCTATGGCAGCGGAAATGCAAAAGAAGTAACAGGGCAATATTTGAAGGCAGAAAAGAAGTGGAAAAAGGAAAAGGAGGATATGTATTTACTCCAATGGAGTTTTTCGGAAGACGGGCATTATCGATTTTTTCTGGAATATACGGACCGTGCCGGAAATAAACTGGAGGCCGGAAAGAATGGAGAAGTCAAATCCTGTTTAAGGCAGGGACAGTATCGCAGTCCTTATTGTACGATAGACAAAAAACCCCCTCGTGTCAAAGTGTTTCGATATGGCGGAAAACCGAGAAAATATGTAGATAACAGACCGTATTTTCAGGAGGAAACAGAGGTAGAGATTGTTGTTGAGGAGGAGAATTTTAATCCGGGAAATATTTTTGTCGGTGATGTGAGAGAATATGCGGACAGCACTATGAAAAAGGATAAAAATATGCTGAGCAGTGAGCTAATGTGGACGAGTTCTTATGAAAAAGGGAATAGAATAAACAGAACCAGCTTCCCTGTCAGGCAGGAAGGAAATTATACTTTTACGCTGATGTTAAAAGATGAAGCCGGTAATCTGGCAAAAGTGGAAAAAGGGAAGTGTACTTATGACTGCACAATACCGGAAATCATCTATGAATCAAATAATAAAAGTGGAGATGTTATCATTGATGCGGCTGATAAGTATGGTAAGGATGATGTTCAGTTAAAAAATTACGACAGCTTTCATTATTTTGGGAAAAAATATCTTGAAATTACGATTACTGCCAGGGACAGAATCAGTGGAATTGACAAAATATATTATTATTTTACCAATGAAAAGGGACAGAAGATAAAAGAAGAAGTAACGGAAAAGATAATCAATCAGAGCGGAACATTCGAAAATCGTATTCGAATCCGTTTGAAAAAGAAAAATTTCAAAGGAAGGCTTCACATTTATGCAGTAGATAAATGTGGGTTGAAAAGTAAAATGATTGCCTGTAAAGGAATGATTTCTGAATCGGAAAAACTGCATAAGAAAATCAGTGAAATACGAATGAAGTTGCCAGAGGCAGTGTATGAGGATAAAAAACAGAAAATCCTGTATTATAAGTCAGATGTCAGATTACAGGTGATGTCTGCCGACGAGTATTCCGGGATTAGCAGGATGTATATTCGTGCGGTTACAAAATGTGGAGATAAGCCATATAAAATAGAAAGATGCTATGACGAGAAAAAAAGGGTAACCTGCTTTGGGCGAATAAAGGGAATTCTTAAAGCGGAAAGTTTTGCAGATTCCTGTATGGAGAATCCTGTGAGAATAAGATGTGGTATGGAGGATAATGCGGGGAACAAATCCGTCAGAGGATATTCGGGATATAAAATAGTGATAGATGATGACAAACCACAGATTAATGTAGATTATAATGTGGAGAAAAAAGGGAAACAATATTACAACACTGTGAGGATTGCCAGAGTCAGAGTGAAAGATAAGAATTTTAATCCGGAAGCTGTACGATGGGAGATTAGCGGGAGAAAGGATGGCTACCAGATTGGTACATGGAAAAGAAGCGGTGATATGTGGGAATGCCAGATAAGATTTTTCCGTGATGGAAGCGGCTATAAAATCAGGCTTACGGCATCAGATTATGCGGGAAATCAGGCGGCTTGGGATAAGGATGTTGGATTTACGCTGGATATGACGCCTCCTTATGCAGCCATGATAATGAAGCAGTCAGATTCCCGGAACGGGCAATATTACAAAACAGGAAGAGAAGTGATTTTTCGGATACGGGACAGAAATTTTTCCTGGAAAAATGTCCGGATAGAAGTAAAAAGAAAGGAGAACAACAAAGAAGAAAAACTTCATCTGTCCGGTCAGTCAGTGTCTAAAAAAGATGAGCACAGACTGAAGGTATATCTGGAAAAGGAGGGACAGTATCTTATTCGGTTTTTCTGCAGAGACCTGGCTGGAAATAAGGCACCGGCTGTTCGACCACTTAGATTTGTTATTGATAAAACTGTGCCGGACGTTGTCATATCGGGAGTGAAAAATGGTATGGCATATGCAGAAAAAATAGCACCGGAGGTTATTGTAAAAGACAATAATTTAGATTCCGGGAAATGTCGCATTGAGATAAAAAAGGAGGAAGGGAATACAGAAAAGAAGAGGCTTTCTCCGGCAGTAACAAAGAAAATGAAGAATGGAATAAGTGTAAAGTGGGATGATTTTTTACAAAGAAAAGAATGTGACGGGAAATATATACTTAAAGTAAATGCGCGAGATTATGCAGGAAACAAAGCTGTCATCGTGAAAAGATTTACCGTTGACCGTTTTGGCGCGGAGTATGTAATACCGGATAGCACCAGAGCCTTAATGAAAAAATACTATATCCGCAAAGAAGAAGATATCTGTATTGAAGAACGCTGTGTGAATAAGGCGGATACAAAGATTGTGGTATGGAAAGATAACCAGGATAGAAAAGAGTTGTCGGAAACAGGGCAATTATTAACTGTGGGGGAAAAGAACCGACCAGAGTATGAGGTGAAAAGTGTCAGGGATGAAAACGGATGGAGCAGAAAGAACTATCGGATTTACAAGGAAAACTTTTGCAGGGAGGGGGTGTATCGAATTGTTTTAGAATCTTCCGATTATGTGATATCGAATAAAAAGAAAAAGATTATCAGGGAGACAACAAATGAAATAAAAGGGGAGCCGGTTACCTTTGTTGTGGACAAGACTGCGCCAATTATAAAAATCAGTGGACTGGAACAGAAATTCTATGATAAAAAAAGACATAAATTTGCTGTGACTGCCATGGACGGCAACGGACTTGCATATGTAAAAGTGACAATACATTATGAAAACGGAAAAAGGGCGGACCGGTGCATTATGCTCAAAGAAACAGATTTTGGGGACAAGCATACGGCACAGATTGCATTGGAGGAATATCAGGGGTATCAGACGGTTTTCTGTGAAGCGCAGGATGTGGCGGGGAATGTTTCGTATGTTGGGGAGAAAGGAGTGACCACCTGTCTTGTGTCAGAAAACAGGGCTGTGCGGACATATTACCGTTATCCCGGTGTGATGTGCGCGGTGTTCGGCGGGATACTGACCGGAGTTGTACTTGTGCTTCGAAGGAAAAATAAAAAGGGGGTTTTGACGGAGAAATAATTTTTTGATATAGTAACAAAAGATTAAACGGCAGAGATATTACCGGAACCGGATATGAGGGGGGAATCAGATGGATTTTCAGGTTGGAGAGATTATTAAAATGAAAAAGCCGCATCCGTGCGGAGCCAATGAATGGAAGCTGCTCAGGGTGGGAATGGACTTTCGTCTGCAATGCGAAAGCTGTGGAAGACAGGTTATGCTGTCCAGAAAATTAGTCGAGAAGAATTTCAGGGGATATATAAAAGAAGCAAAAGGGAAAGAAAACCGGACAGAAGAGTAAAAAAGGTAAAAAATAATTAAAAAATATCAAAAATAGAACTTGTTTTTATAGTGACTTTATGATAGAATATTCAATCGTAATGTGTAAAATCCTTGTTCTTTCCAGAGGGGAAAGAGCCGGAATGTCCAGAAGGAGGTGCAAAAATAACCATGAATAAGTATGAATTAGCTTTGGTTGTGAATGCAAAAATCGAAGACGACGCTAGAGCAGACGTCATTGAGAAAGTGAAAGCTTTAATTGAAAGATTCGGTGGCGTGATTACTAACGTTGATGAATGGGGTAAGAAGAGATTAGCTTACGAGATTCAGAAGATGAAAGAAGGATATTACTATTTCATCCAATTCGATGCATCCAGTGATGCTCCAGCACAGATCGAGCAGCGTGTTCGTATCATGGAGTCAGTCATGAGATATTTATGCGTTAGACAGGATGCATAACGAATAGGAGGAATTCCATGAATAAAGTAATTTTGATGGGACGATTGACCCGGAATCCGGATGTGAGATATTCACAGGGAGAAAAGGCAACGTGCGTAGCAAGATATACTTTAGCAGTAAACAGGAGATTCAAAAGAGAAGGCGATCAGGATGCAGATTTTATCGGCTGTGTGGCATTTGGCAGACAGGGTGAGTTTGCAGAGAAATACCTGAAACAGGGTACAAAGGTTGTCATCTCCGGAAGAATTCAGACTGGCAGTTATACCAATCGCGACGGCGTAAAAGTATATACCACAGACGTGGTGGTTGAAGAGCAGGAATTTGCTGAGAGTAAAGCAGTCGCAGCAGGATATGGCGGAGGTTATCAGCCAAACGGCTATGGAGAGCCTATGGCAGAGCCGCAGCCAACGATGACAAGCCGTCCGGCCCCGAGTGAAGCAGTGGGCGACGGATTTATGACGATTCCTGAGGGAATCGAAGAGGAACTGCCTTTTATCTAAGGTTAAGGAATTAGGAGGTAATATCAATGGCATACAACAAAGATCGCGGTGATTCTTCCATGAGAAGAAGAGGTGGCCGCAGAAGAAAAAAAGTTTGTATTTTCTGTGCAGATAAGAGTTCAGTGATTGACTATAAGGACGTTAATAAATTAAAAAGATACGTATCTGAAAGAGGTAAAATCTTACCTAGAAGAATCACAGGTAATTGTGCAAAACATCAGAGAGCTCTTACCGTAGCTATCAAGAGAGCAAGACACGTATCCTTAATGCCATATACAGTAGAGTAGGATAACGCGCAGCACGTAATTTTACCGTGGCAGTTGGGAAACCGGCTGCTGCGGTTTTTTTCATATTCGTACAGTGGAGGTACATTCCATGAAAAAAAGAGGAATATTAAATGCCCAGCTTTCTCATTTGATTGCTGCATTGGGACATAAAGATTTATTTATGATCGGAGATGCGGGAATGCCGATTCCGGAAGGTGTTGAGGTGGTTGACCTTGTTCTTACTGCAGGAGTGCCGACATTTGAGCAGGTGATGACAGCCGTATTAGACGAAGCAGAGGTAGAAGGTTATTATCTGGCACATGAGATTAAAGAACATAATGTGCCATTAGAAGATTTTATTAAAAAATCTCTTCCTATGGCAGAAGTGGAATATATGCCGCATGAGGATTTAAAGAAACTCAGCGCCAAATGTAGATTTGCAATCCGTACCGGAGAGTTTTCTCCATATCCAAACGTTATTTTAAGAGCGGGAGTTGTATTTTAGGAGAAAAAGTTCTCCGAAAGGAGGCCAATATGAAATATCATATCGTGGTCGCAATTCCGTGTCAGAAACATCATAGAGAATATCTGGAACAGACCGGCAAAGAAAAATGCCGGTTTGTTTTTTATCCGGAGCTTTCTGATAACTGGCCGGATATTGAAGCGGTTGAAAAGAAAAAAGAACAGATTTATGAAGATATTGCGAAGGCGGATATTATTATTGGAGAGCCGCCGCTGGCACTGGTCAGGAAGATGGCTTGGAGTGGAGAAAACAACATGGTTCCGGGAGAAATACCGCCTGCAGGACCGGATAAAGAAGGGAAGTACCTGAAATGGGTGCAGATGACCTGGGCGGGAACGGATATTTATACGGCACCGGAAAATAAGTCGGAAGGAGAATTCCCGGTTTCTGTGCGGCTTACCAATATGTCAGGAGCTTTCGGAACAATTATTTCTGAGTATGTGATGGGAGCGGTTTTGTATTTTTACCGGAATTTTGGGGCGTATCTGCGTCACCAGGAAAGGAGACTCTGGCACACCGCTGGTGCGGAGGAGACTCTGGAAGGAAAAGAAGTATTGATTCTTGGTACCGGAGATATAGGCTCGCAGGTTGCCAGAAGAATGAAATGCTTTGATGCCCATGTGGTGGGATACCGGAGAAATGTTGTGGATAAACCGCCTTATTTTGATGAGATTTGTGGGCAGGAAGACTGGATAAGCTATCTGAAGCGGGCGGATGTTATTGTGGCATGCCTGCCGCATTCTGCGGCGACGGCAGGGCTCATTGGAAGAAATGAGCTGGAAAGTATGAAAAAGGATGCGGTTTTTATTAATGTGGGAAGAGGAAAGCTGGTGAAAACCGAAGAACTGGTGGAGGTTTTGAGAACAGGCCATTTAAGAGGAGTTGCACTGGATGTGACAAATCCGGAACCGCTTCCTGCGGACCATCCTTTGTGGGAAATGGAGCGGGTGCTGTTGACACCGCATATTGCAGGGGTCAGTTTTGGGCATTGCGCGAAAACTGAGGATAAAATTATCGAAATCTGTGCGGAGAATTTGAAACATTTTTTGAACAAAGAGGCATTGAGAAATGAAATCAGATGAGAAACAAAGAGAGATGATTCTTCACCCGATTCCTCCTCTTTTTGACAGGGAATCAAGAATCCTTATATTGGGAAGTTTTCCTTCGGTGAAATCGAGAGAAGCTGCATTTTTTTACGGACATCCGCAAAATCGTTTCTGGAAGACCCTGGCGGGAGTGTTGTCGGAAAAGGTTCCGGAAACCATAGATGAGAAGAAAGCATTTCTTCATGATAATCATATTGCGGTTTGGGATGTTATAAAAAGCTGTGAGATTATCGGGTCTTCAGACAGCAGTATAAGAAATGTAGTCCCCAATGATTTGTCAGAGATTTTGAATGCTGCCGATATAAAAGCGATTTTTTGTAACGGGGCGAAATCTTTTGGATATTATGAGAAATATCTGAAAAAAAAGACGGGGAAAAAGGCAGTCAAGCTGCCTTCTACCAGTCCGGCCAACGCTGCATTTTCTCTGGAACGATTGAAAAATGAATGGATGATAATCTGCAAGCCGCTAAAAGTGGCACCACCGCATTTGGGAAATGTTCTTCTCGGATGGTATGATTATAATGCAAGAATTCTGCCCTGGCGAAGTGAGCCGACACCGTATCATGTATGGATATCGGAAATAATGCTGCAGCAGACGAGGGTGGAGGCGGTGAAAAAATATTATGAGCGCTGGATGGAAGAACTTCCGAATGTAAAAGCGCTTGCGGAAGTTTCCGAGGAAAAGCTGCTGAAGCTCTGGGAGGGGCTGGGATATTACAATCGTGCCAGAAATCTGAAAGAAGCGGCGATTACCCTGATGGAAAAATATGATGGAGAACTTCCGGCAGATTACAATGAACTGTTGTCGTTAAAAGGAATTGGAGAATACACCGCAGGAGCGATTGCATCGATTGCGTTTGGGCTGCCGGAGCCGGCTGTGGATGGAAATGTACTGAGGGTGTTTTCCCGCCTGCTGGCAGAAGAAGGAGAAATTTCGAAAATACCGGTGAAAAAAGCCATCGCCCGGGAGGTGCGAAGGATACTGCCGAAGGACAGGGCAGGGGACTTTAATCAGGCCCTGATGGATCTTGGCGCAGGGATTTGCCTGCCTAATGGCAGTCCTCATTGTGAGAGATGCCCATGGGAGGCGGCGTGCCTGGCTCACAAAATGGAACGGGAAACCGAATATCCGGTGAAAGCCCCGAAAAAAGCAAGGAGAAAAGAACAAAAAGCAGTTTTTATCCTGGAACTGGAAAATAATAATACAAAAATAATCCTTCATAAACGGCCAGACTCCGGACTGCTTCCTGATTTATGGGAATTTCCGAATGTGGAAGGAATATTTACTCTCCAGAAAGCACAGGAGCAGATGAAGGAATGGAAGCTGACGGATTATGAAATAGAAGCCCTGGGAGAAGGAAAACATATTTTTTCTCATGTGGAATGGCAGATGACAGGTTACCGGGTACGACTCAATGCAATTGCTGAAGACATTATAGAAAGACAGGAGTGGAAGCTCGTGTCCAGAGAGGAATTCGAAAGCGGTTATGCGGTTCCGGCGGCATTTGACTGCTATAAAAAACGAATCCATTGGGAGGAGGGAAAAGACAGTTGAGATTTCGGCCATGTATCGATATTCATAATGGGAAGGTAAAACAGATTGTTGGCGGCAGCCTGATGGACCAGGGGAATTATGCCAGAGATAATTTTGTGTCAGAACAGTCGGGAGCCTATTATGCGACTCTTTATAAAAACGCAGGACTTTCGGGTGGGCACATAATCCTTCTCAATAAAGCAGACAGCGAATATTATGAGGAAGATGTGCGACAGGCAGTATCGGCGCTTCGGGCTTATCCGGGCGGACTGCAGATTGGCGGTGGAATGACAGATGAAAATGCGGCATTTTTTCTGGAGCAGGGAGCATCTCATATCATAGTTACCTCCTTTGTATTTAAGGATGGAAAGGTTAATTATGATAATCTGAAAAAAATCGCAGCGGTAACCGGGAAAGAGCATCTTGTTCTGGACTTAAGCTGTCGGAAAAAAGAAGGGGCTTACTACATTGTGACAGACCGCTGGCAAAAATTCACCGATGTCAGGCTGGATGAAGAGGTTCTTACGAAGCTTTCCTCTTACTGTGATGAGTTCCTGATTCATGCTGTCGATGTGGAAGGCAAAGCGGCTGGAATTGAAAAAGAACTTGCGGCAATGCTGGGAGAATGGTCAGAAATCCCGACGACTTATGCAGGGGGCGTAGGAACATGGGAAGATTTGAGACTTTTAAAAGAGCTGGGAAAAAACCGGATAGATGTAACCATAGGAAGTGCGCTTGATTTATTTGGGGGCTCGCTTCCGTTTGAAGAAGTTTTGAAATTTATAGGGAAAGAATAAGCTTACCGTCAGGGAAAAATCCGGACTCAGAAAACAGGAAGAAGCGTAAAAATCCCGGGATAACCAGGTAACTGAACTCTGGGAAAATCCCGGGATTTATTATTTATTAATTAAAGAGACGGGAAATCCTCTCGTCTGGATAATGCGATGGTGACTCCCTCGAATTTGGCCTTGTCCCGCAAAATTGTTCCTTTGCCGGAGGCGAGATAAGCGCTGGCTGTGGAAACGGAAGGGACTCCGGTCTGTTCGGATACAAAATCAGACTGGCTGATGTTCAGCTCTTCGAAATCAAGGGCGGCAATATCTTCCGTAGATATCACGGTGACCGGAAGGTTAAGCTGTGATGCGGTGAAAAGGATACCCTGTTCATTGGCTTTCAGAGGAATCGTGCTGATACACTTTAAAGAAAGCGGACTGATATGCTCTTCATTTAATACGGTAATGAGGGCTTCTTCAATAGAAAAGCTTCCTGCATTTCGTTTGCAGCCGATGCCGACACAGATGGTACGGGGCCGCAGATACAATACCGGGAACGGTGCATTGGAAGTTGCTGCGGTATCTTTGCGGGAAGTATTTTCCGGAATGCAAAAGCCTTCATCGATAACGACGGTAGGAACCGGCTCCGGCGCATTGCCCTCAGAATACAGAGCAGAAAAATCACGGACAGAAATCAGCTGCATTTTTCCTTCGTCGGCAGCAGCAAGAACTTCAGGATAAGCACAGCGGGAAACAACCCGCACAGGCTTTTTGGACAAAAGGGCTCCGCTGATGTGTTTCAGTTGTTCGATATTTTCGATGGACATACCATATTTTTTTGCAAAGGTATCAAAAGAGAGCTCGCCTGCCACGTCGGTAGCTGTGGTGATTACTGCCTGTCCGCCGGAAAAATAGGCCATTTCTCTGGCAAGATCATTGGCTCCGCCCAGATGTCCGGAGAGCAGACTGATAGCATGACGGCCTTTCTGATCCATGACAACAACACCCGGATCCGAGGTCTTATGTTCAATCATAGGTGCGAGAATACGCACCACGATGCCTGTTGCCATGATGCAGACCAGATAGTCATACTGCAGAAAAGCATTTCTTAAAGTTTCTTTGAAGTTTTCCTTTCCGAAAAGATCACCGGGATGAGCGGCTGAAAGCCTTTGTGCCAGCTCTTCTCCCTCATCGGTCAGGTAAAAATAAGCAGTGTTCATTGTTTTTCATCCTCAGGGTCAGGGGCCGGTTCCCTGGACGGCTCCTGTATTTTTTCTTTTATGTAGTTGATATATTTGCGTGTTTCTTCATCCGGAGGCAGATCGCCAAAAGTAACCAGATGTGTTTCGATTGTAAAATCGGAGACATTCTCCGCGGAAAAAGGGATAAAAGATATCTCCGGGAAATTATAATATTGATACATCAGACGGGATCCGAAACCGATTCGGGAGGAACCAAGAAGCCGATGAAGATATTCATTAAGCCCTGCAGTACCGCAGACCTCCAGAGAGACTCCTTTTTTGGCGGTGGTCTTTAAAATACTTCGGTTAAAGTCATCCATGAGATCAAGGAAAAGAATCTCCTGATGTGATAAATCAGAAGGGGTCAGGCAAGGCTGCCCCGCAAGCGGATGAGAACAATCCATAATTGCGTAAAGAGGTTCGCTGGCGACAATCAGATGGGAATGCAGTTCTCCTGGAATCGGCGCCTGCATGAAAGCAATATCTGCCTTGTGACACTGGAGATAATCAGGAAGCAGACGATTGGATGCTTCTTCATAATAAATCCCCGAATCAGGATGCTGACGGCGATATTCCGGAAAAATATCCTTGCTCTGTGTAAGGGCAAAGCCATGGTATGCAAAAATATTAAGAATCCGGTTTCGGCGTATGGTTTCAATCTCCTTTTCCAGCTCGTGGCAGGAATCCGATATTTTATAAAAATAATCGTAAAGGCGATTGGCTTCTCTTGTAGGGGTTACTCCGGAAGCAGACCGCTTAAACAGCGGAAATCCCAGCTCATCTTCAAGTCTGTTGATAGACTTGCTGAGGCCCTGCTGTGAAATAAACAGATGTTTACTGGCCTTTGTAATATTTCGGTCTTTAAAAAGCTGGATAAAATACTGTATCTGCCTTAGCTCCATGTTCTTCTCCTGAAAACAAGTCCTGAAAACAGGTGGCTTGTCTGTGATAAATACTATATACTGATAATATTATCATAAATGTAATGCATTACAATGTCAAGAAAAGGGATATATCTATGTTTTTTTGCGAAACAAATACAGGAAGATTTATGTTTTTTTGCGGCGCTAAAAAGATAAAAAAGGAATAATAATAAAAAACAGGATAAAATATAGAAAAAAAACAGGATAAAGAGAAAATCATTGTTAAAAAGGCAGTAAGATAGACAAAATGTTTACCTGTAAAAAGGTAAATTATTGCCCCCTTGTTTTGAAATCTATCTTTTGAAGAAATATAATTCATGATATACTAATAGATATATTTAACAAGAATACCCTTGTCAGGAGGTCAAATGATGAATACAACCAAATCAGAAGAACTTTATAAAATTGCACTTGATTTGATGCCGGGCGGAGTGAACTCTCCGGTGCGTGCTTTTGGCTCTGTTGGAAGAAATCCTCTTTTTATCGATCATGCCAAAGGCTCCCGGGTATATGATGTGGATGGAAACTCTTTTATCGATTATGTATGTTCCTGGGGACCGGGGATTTTGGGTCATGCACATCCGGAGGTAATCGAAGCGGTGATTCGTGCCTGCTTTGACGGACTTACTTTTGGTGCACCAACCGGAAAGGAAAATGTACTGGCAGCGATGATTCGGGATATTATGCCGTCCATGGAGATGGTACGTATGGTGAATTCCGGTACAGAAGCAACCATGAGTGCGATTCGTGCAGCCAGAGGATATACGGGAAGAGATAAAATTATCAAATTTAAGGGATGTTATCACGGACATTCCGATGGCCTCCTGGTACAGGCAGGTTCCGCCGCTTTGACACAGTCGGTGCCGGACAGCAGCGGAGTTCCGGCATCCTTTGCAAAGCAGACGCTGGTTGCTCTTTATAATGATAAGGATTCCGTGAGAGAATTATTTGAAAATAATAAAGATCAGATTGCCGCATTAATTGTGGAGCCGGTGGCAGCCAACATGGGTGTGGTACTGCCGGAGGAAGGCTTCCTTCAGTTCTTAAGAGAAATTACAGAGGAAAACGGTACCGTACTCATTTTTGATGAGGTTATTACCGGATTCCGTCTGGGCATCGGCGGCGCACAGCAGTGGTATGGCGTTAAGCCGGACATGACAACCCTCGGAAAGATTGTCGGCGGCGGAATGCCGATGGCAGTGTACGGTGGCAAAAGAGAAATCATGAAAAATGTGGCACCGACCGGAAAAGTATATCAGGCAGGAACCCTCTCCGGTAATCCGATTGCCACGGCAGCGGGAATCAAAACGCTGGAGCTGCTGCAGGAGAATGAAGACATTTATACCCGAATTGAAGCAAATACAAAGAAGCTGGCAGAAGCATTTAAAGTACGGGCACAAAAACGTGGTGTTCCGATTCAGGTAAATCAGGTTGGCTCTCTGATGAGTGCTTTCTTTACCGACCAGGAAGTGCGGGATTATTCCAGTGCAACCTCCTCCGATACGAAAGCCTATGCCGAATATTTTGGATATATGCTGGAGAATGGTATTTATGTGGCACCTTCACAGTTTGAAGCCATGTTCATTTCTGCCGCACATTCCGATGCGGATATTGAGAAAACCATCGAGGTGCTGACAAAATAGCAGGGTGCAAGGAACCACAGTTCTGACAAAATAATGCATAGCCGATAACCGGCGTGCAGATGAAATATACGCCATCAAAAAAGATGACGAATCGTCCCGGAAGGGAAAAAGCAAAAGGGAAAAGGAGATTACAAATGGTACATTTTATCGGAGCCGGACCAGGAGATCCGGAATTATTGACAATCAAAGGGAAAAAACTTATTGACCAGGCGGATGTCATTATTTATGCAGGTTCTCTGGTGAATAAGGAAGTTTTGGCAGGAGCAAAAGAAGGAGCCAAAATCTATAACAGTGCCACAATGACATTAGAAGAAGTGATAGACGTGATGAAAGAAGCGGATGCACAGGGACTCGATGTGGCAAGAGTGCATACCGGAGACCCGGCGATTTTTGGTGCCCACAGGGAACAGATGGATGAGCTTGACAGACTGGGTATTGCCCATGAGGTGATTCCGGGCGTAAGCTCCTTCCTTGCCACGGCAGCGGCCCTGCAGAAAGAGTATACCCTGCCGGGAGTATCCCAGACCGTGATTCTTACCAGAATGGAAGGAAGAACTCCAATGCCGCCGAAAGAAAAGCTTCGTGATTTGGCAAAGCATAATTCAACCATGATTATTTTCTTAAGTGTAGGTATGATTGAGCAGCTGGCACAGACCCTGAGGGAAGAATACAGAGAAGATACTCCGGTGGCTGTTGTTTATAAAGCATCCTGGGAAGACCAGAAGATTGTAATTGGTAATCTTATGAATATTGCCGAAAAAGTCAAAGAAGCCGGAATCACAAAGACAGCACTTACCGTAGTGGGAGACTTCCTCGGAGATGAGTACGAATTGTCCAAATTGTACGATAAAACATTTACACATGAGTTCAGGAAAGCAAAGGAATAATCATGGGAATACAGATAATCAGTATCAGTCATAAGATTGCGCCGTTGCACGTAAGAGAAATGTTTGCTTTTACAAAAGAACAGCAGGAATCCATCATGAAAAAGATGGTGGAGCATCTGGAAGTGACAGAATGTGTCATGCTTTCCACCTGTAATCGTACGGAAATGTATGTCTATGCGGATTCTGAAAGCAAGAGCCGGGTATTTCAGATTATGGAGGATGTGCTTATGGAAGCCGCGGGAGCCGGAGAAGAGGAAGATATCGGAAGCTATGTGCTGTTCTTTTATGGAAAAAAAGCCATCCGTCATCTGTTTGAGGTAGCATCCGGGCTGGATTCCATGGTAATCGGAGAAGACCAGATTCTCGGACAGGTAAAGACGGCACATGGGCAGGCCAGAGCCATTGGAACAACAGGGGTATATTTGAACACATTTTTCCGCATGGCTGTCACGGGAGCCAAAAAAGTAAAGACGGACACCGAGCTTTCCCGAACCTCTGTATCTACGGCAACTCTTGCCATTAAGGTGGCGGAAGAGCAGCTGGGAAGCCTGAAGGATAAAAAAGTAATGCTGATTGGTGCAACCGGTAAAATCGGCGGAATCGTACTGATGAACCTCATGTCCTTAAACGGACCGGAGGTTTATGTCACGACGAGAAGTAATAAAGTAATCAGTACAAAACACGGGAAAGCAGACTATGTTACCATCGAGTATGAAGACCGTTACGATTACATAGACAGCATGGATGTGGTTATCAGCGCCACTTCCAGCCCGCATTACACACTGACCTGCAGCAGAATCCGGCAGTCCTTAAAGACAGATAAACCGAGAGTGTTTGTGGATTTGGCAGTGCCGATGGATATCGAGTCAAAAATTATTTCGCTGGGAGATATCACTTACTATAATATTGATGATTTTACCCGTATTGCGAAAGAAAACAATGAGAAAAAACAGGAAGAGGCAAAGGTGGCAACCGGTATTCTGGATGAGTATGAGCTGCAGTTTGAGCAGTGGATGGTTTTTCAGAAATCATTGCCGGTAATGGCGGCTGCCCGGGATAATTTTATGAAGGTGGCAGAGCACAAAGGTGTGGAAAAAGCATTTGACCATCTGTTTTACTGGGTAAGAGAAAATAATACACCGGAAGATCTGGCAATCTTTTTCCGTTGTCTGAACCATTAATTGCCGGAACCATGAAAAGAAGGAGACCAGTTATGGGTAAATTATATGCAGTCGGGTTTGGTCCCGGCGGTTATGAACATATGACACAAAAAGCAATAGAAGTCATCAAAAATGCGGATGTCATCACAGGATACACCACTTATGTGGAAATGTTAAAAGAATTTTTCCCGGATAAAGAATATGTGGCAACCCCGATGACCAAAGAAATGGACCGCTGCCGTATGGCGGTAGACCTGGCGGAGGAAGGAAAGACCGTTGCGATGGTCAGCTCCGGAGACAGTGGTATTTACGGGATGGCAGGTATTTTATTAGAGATAGCCAATGAGAAAAAATCCAGCGTGGAGATTGAAACGGTGCCGGGCATTACAGCGGCCAGCGCAGCGGCTTCCGTACTGGGAGCACCTTTGATGCATGATTTTGCGGTTATCAGCTTAAGCGACCTGATGACACCATTTAACCTTATCATGAAAAGGGTAGACTGTGCCGGACAGGGTGA
>JALEIY010000054.1 GCA_022769785.1 Eubacterium sp. | reverse complement strand
GTTTTTGCGATGAAAAAATGGGTTGCTGGTATTTATATTCTTCGTTTTGTCATAAATGCGGCGGCACTGTTTTATTTTTTCGGATTTTCGATTCAGAAAATTTATATGCCTGACGAGAATCTGGTAAAAATCCTTTTGCCCTTTGCCCTCCTTTGCTTTTACTGCGTGGAGACAACGCTTCAGAAAAGAGCCAGATTCCTGGAAATGCTCTTTCCCTGGATTGCCGTGTTGTTTTTTGCGGTAATATTGTTTTCCATTCCGGGAATCTGGGGGAATCTCCACAGCCTGACAGAAACACAAGGTTTAAAAACTGTGACAGAAAACGGGTATTTCCTGCTGCTTTGCAGTTCGCCGCTGGAATTCCTTGTTTTTCTGGCACCGTCGGTTACAGAAAATCTCTGGAAAACCCCTTCGGTGAGTCAGGATGGAGATGCGTGCGCAAAAAGCTGGAAGAAAACTGTCCGGGCAGTTATTTTAGCGGCGGCCGGAATTGTTCTCTGGAATCTGCTGCTCTGGTTTTGTACGGTGGAAACCATCGGCGCAGAGCTTACGGCAGCTTCCCCCTGGCCGGTCATAAAGATGATGCAGTTAATCCGGCTTCCCGGCGGTTTTCTGGAACGGTTTGATATTTTGCTGGCGATTTACTGGGTGTTATGCATGATTGCGGTTATCAGCGGATATTTATATTATGGAAGAAAAATCGGAGAAATGAGCTTTTCTACCCGAAATGTGACAAAAGAAAATGAGAAAGAACGAAGATGGACAGTATCTGTCCTGGTGGCAGCCGTATTGCTTCTGTTTCTTGCGGGCACCTGGTTTCTGCCGGATGTGAAAAATATCCTGACGGCTTTTTTCCGATACAAAAAATATGTGGATTTTCCGCTTCTTTTGCTTCTTCCTCTGTTTCTGGGACCGGAAAAAAAGGAAAAAAATCCGCAGTCCCGGAAAATGCTCTGTTTCATGATGGTTTGTATGGTCTTTTTGCTGGGTGGATGCCGCAAACAAAGCGATGCGGAAGAAAAAAGTTATATGATGTCTCTTTATGTGGAAAAGGCAGAAAAAGGATATCATTTTACGACTGCGGCGGCGGATTTGTCTGCCATGAGTGAACAAAGTCAAAATGTTCCCTGCAGGGTATGCTGGTATGAGGCGGAAAATATGGCGGGACTGGAAAAGGAGATTTTGCGTTCCCAGACGGGAGAACCCGAATGGAATCACATAGAAACTATTTTTATCGGGAAGGAGCTTGCAGGAAGTCCCGGGGCGCTCATGACATTTTTAAGAGAGTGGGAGGCAGCCTGGCAGAAATCCCCCAATGTTTTACTTTGTGTGACGGAACTGCCGGCGGATACGCTGTTTGACTTAAAGGCGTTCCCGAAAGCCTCCGCCGGACAGGAGATACGCAGACTGTCAGAGCAGGACGGACAGGAAGAGGAAACCCTGTTATGCAAAACGCCAATCGATGTGATAAAGGCGACCGGCGAGGGGAAAAAGGAAGTGATTCTCTTTGAAGCGGCAAAAAAGGACGACGGGATTACGCTGAAGAAGGCCTTATTTTCTGTTGTAAGGGAAGAAAAATAAAAGCGCCGGTTCCCGGCGGTTTAAAAACCGGTTTTTTTGTCAAATCTTTATATATGAAGAATTTGAGAAGAAAAATGAGACGTCTGGCTGCCCAGGGAGCTGTGCTTTTTTTTGTTGCCTGCTCTCTCGGGCTGCTGGGACAGATTTATATAGAGGAGCATTTTCGTATTTATGATACGGCATTGCGGTTTCATGTCCGGGCAGCTTCGGATGAAGAAAAGGAGCAGCAGTTAAAGAGAGAGATTCGCGATGCGGTACTGGCAAAGATAAAACAGGAGGTTGGAGAGGCGAAGGATGCGAAGACCCTGGAAAAGACTTTGATGCAAAGAAAAAATGAGATACGGGAAGAGGCGGAAAATGTATTGAAAAAAGCCGGATATGAAAGAGAGGTGAAGGTTCGGGCCGTAACAGAACGGTTTCCAATTCGAAGATACGGTACCGTAGTATTTCCGGCGGGAGAATATCGGGCGATTCGCATTGATGTGGGAAATGCAAAAGGACATAACTGGTGGTGTGCAATCTACCCGGAACTATGCTATAATGCTAAAAAGCCCTTTACTCTTTCCGATAAAGGGAAAAAAGATATGGATACCTCTCTTTCCCCGGGAGAAAGGAAAACTCTGACGGGGCAGAAGCATAAATGGCTGTTTCGCATACTGGAAATGTTTTCCGGAGGGAAATGAGAGAGAAAAATCATGTGAATTATTCAGAGAAATGAAGGTGAGAAGCGCAGGATGAGACAGGGATTTACCAATAGTGAATTAATTATATTCTGCGAGCAGATGGGGATGGTCTTAAAGTCCGGGCTGTCTGCGTTTGAGGGGATTTTGTTAATGAAAGAAGATGCCGGGAACCAGAGGGCAGAGGTATCCCGCATTTATGAAAAGCTGGCAGAAGAGCTGGAGCAGACCGGTATCCTGTATGATGCCATGGAAGAATCCGGTGGATTTCCGGATTATGTGATTCATATGGTACGTATCGGAGAACAGACCGGTAATCTGGATGAGGTTATGGACAGTCTGGCAGCGTATTATGAGAGGGAAGAAGGGATGCTTCAGGACATTCGGACTGCAGTCAGTTACCCGCTGGTCATGCTGTTTATGATGCTGGCGATTCTTCTGGTAATGATGATAAAGGTACTTCCGGTATTTTCTCAGGTATATGAACAGATGGGAAGCCGGATGAGCGGCCCGGCAGCGGGTCTTTTAACAGCCGGACTGTGGATGAAGAGCAACTGGGGCGTGCTTATCGGTGCAGCGGTGCTTATTCTTGGCGGTGCCTGGTGGCTCTTTCGGACAGAAGCCGGACAGAAGTGCTTTTCAAAAATGTCGCAAAAGCTCATGACTTCCCGACGGATTATGGAGATGATAAGCGGTGCCCGGTTTGCCTCCGGTATTTCCATGGCGCTTCGAAGCGGCATGGATTATGACGGAGCATTTTCTCTGGCAGGACTTCTGGTGGAAAAGGATGAAAGAATGAAAGAGAAGATGATCCGGTGCAAAAAGAGCATGGAGGAAGGCGAGAATTTTTCCGGGGCGCTGGCGGATGCCGGGATTATGACAGGACTCAATGCCAGAATGCTTTATATTGCAGAACGTACCGGAGAGATGGACCAGGCGCTGGCGAAGATTGCGGCGCAGATGGATGAAGAGGCGTCCGCACGCATTCAGAACATGGTGCTGGCGGTGGAGCCTGCCCTTGTGGTTCTGCTGTCCGTATTGGTGGGAGGTATTCTTTTATCTGTTATGGTACCGTTAATGGGCATTTTGTCCTCGATTGGATAAGGGGGCAGCTTATGGCGGAGCAATATCAAAAGAAAACGAAGTCCCCGTGGATACAGCTTGTTCCTGTGGCAGTGTTTCTGGCAGTACTGCTGCTGTTTTTTCAGGGAGTAAACAGTCTGTCTTCCGTGTCAGAGGAAAAGGAAATGGAAACCATTGAGGATGCAGCCATTCAGTCGGCACTGTTTTGCTACGGAACTGAAGGGGCTTATCCGGAAAGCATCGACTATCTGGAGAATAATTACGGATTTACATATAATGAAGAAAAATATATTGTGGAATATCAGGTGGTTGCAAGAAATCTGCGCCCGCAGATTCGTGTGCTGCGCCGAAATAAAAGGGGGCAGTAGACGATGGAAAAAAGGGCAAAAAATGTACATACCATTGATGTCATATTTCCGCTGGCACTTTTGCTGATTTTTGGATTCTGTGCAGTGACCGTGGTATTGCAGGGAGCACAGGTATACCGGAAAACAGCCGGTGGGCTTCGCGCTAACTATACGGTCCGCACCGCAGTTACCTATCTGCAGGAAAAGGTCAGGGAATGTCCCGATGCCGGTCGGGCAGAGATTCGGAAGGAAGCCGATGGAGATGTCCTTCGTCTGACACAGACGGTAAAAGGGGAGGAATATGTTACCTGCATTTACTGTAAGGATGGAACCCTTCGGGAGCTTTTCTGCAGGGAAGGAGAGCCTTTCCGACCGGAAGCGGGGCAGGAGCTGATGCCGGTGGACAGCTTCTTCGCACAGTGGGAAGAAAATAATCTGATAAAGTTCACAGTGTCGTGGGAAGGACAGACGGAAGAAGTATTTTTGCGATTTTATGCAAAAGAGAAAGACAGGGCAGAAAAATGAGAAGAAAAAATCGTTCCGGAGCAGGCCTGTTTTTAACAGAACTTATGATTGCCATTCTGTTTTTTGTGTTGACAGTAACCGTGATTCTTCAGGTATTTGTGAAGTCTTATCATATGAGCCGGGAAGCGGAAGACCTTTTTCAGGCGCAGAAGCTGGCGGCCGGTGCGGCGGATATTCTGGAAATGAGTGACGATTTTACGGGAGATATGCAAAAATATTTCCCGGGAATGCAAACCACCCAAAAAAACAGGATGGAGATTTGTTATAATAAAGAATGGAAGGCGGCAGAGAGTGAAAAAGATGCCCGCTGGAAAATGAGCATAAGCAGACGGCTGGAGGATTCTCTGTGGCATACGGACATTTCAGTAAAAGAATGCGGGGGAGAAGAACTCTACCATCTGACGCTTCAGATTTATGACCGGGAGAAAGGGGGAACCGGCGGATGAAAAGAAGAAGCACACCGGCGATGAATGTGGGAATCTCGCTTCTGGTGCTGGTGTTTGTGAATCTTTGCCTGGTAACCTTCGGGGTGCTGTCCCTGCAAAATGCGCAGGCGGACCGGCGGATGAGCCGGAAAGCGGCAGAGCACACCAGGGAATATTATGAGGCAGTAAATAACGTGCAGATGCAGATTCGTGATAATCAAAAGCTTCTGAAACGTCTGAGTAGGGAAGTGAGTTTTGCGAAAGAACCGGCAAAGTATGAAGAAGAGATAAAAAAAGAATTTGCGGGAAAAGCAGACTATGAGATGTCCGAAGAGGGAGAATGCCTTTTTCATTATGTCTGTCCGGTTTCGGACCGGCAGGAGCTTTCGGCCGTCGTTCGGCAGAAAGAGGATGAGCAGGGTTCTCATATTGAAATTACGCAGTGGAATCTGCAGGCGGCCGGAACCTGGGAGGCAGACCGCTCGATGAAGCTGTATCAGGGTACGGAAAATCAGGACAAGGAGATAAAATGATGACGCTCTATGAGTTTTTGGAAAAAGCGACAGAGCAGGGAGCTTCCGATTTGTATATTATTGCGGGGCTGCCCCTGACCTGTAAAATAAATGGGAAAATGGTCTGGATGGATGAGCAGAAGCTGAAACCGGAGGACACAGAGCGAATGATTGGAGAAATCTATGACAGGACCAGCGGACGGGACTTTTCCTCCCTCCGCCGGAACGGAGATGATGATTTTTCCTTTTCCATTCCGAATCTGGCCCGTTTCCGGGTAAGTACCTATAAACAAAGAGGATCACTTGCGGCAGTAATTCGGCTTATATCCTTTCAGCTTCCGGACCCGTCGGCGCTGCTGATTCCGGATTCCATTCTTTCTGTGGCAGATTATAAAAAAGGTCTGGTCCTCGTAACCGGACCGGCGGGAAGTGGGAAATCCACAACCCTGGCCTGTCTCATTGACCGGATTAACAGTACGAGAGAAGGTCATATTATCACGCTGGAGGATCCTCTGGAATTTCTGCACCGGCACAAAAAAAGTATTGTCAGTCAGAGAGAGGTCAGTTCGGATACCGAAAGCTACCAGACAGCGCTTCGAGCGGCGCTGAGACAGAGCCCGGATGTAATTTTGCTTGGGGAAATGAGGGATTATGAGACAATCAACATCGCCATGACTGCGGCGGAGACCGGGCATCTCGTCTTTTCCACCCTTCATACAACGGGAGCGGCCAATGCGGTGGACCGTATTATTGACGTATTTCCTGCCAACCAGCAGCGGCAAATCACGGTACAACTGGCATCCGTCCTCAATGCGGTCGTTTCTCAGCAGCTTGTCACAGGAAAAGAAGGAAATCAGGTGGCGGCTTTTGAGCTGATGACCGTCAATAATGCCATCAAAAATATGATACGGGAGGATAAGATTCATCAGGTAGAGGGATTGATTTACTCCTCGGTATCCGAGAACATGTTTTCCATGGACACCTGTCTGGCCAATTTATATAAAGAAGGCCGGATTACAAAGGAAACGGCGCTTGGATGCGCTACAAACCCGGGAATGCTTCAGAAAAAACTACATTAATGAAGAGAAAAAGGAGAAAAGGTATGAAAAAAAAGTTGTTTATGATGGCAGTTGGTGTCATAATGGGAGCAGTCGCAGCATTTGGGATGATTCCGGCACAGGCGAAAGCGGTCAGACCGGTTTTTACCGGAGATAAAAATGTAGACTACATAGCGGAAAAGATGGTAAAATCAGCAGGTGTGAAAAAAAACATGAGTGCTGACCAGAAGGTAAAGAGAATTTACCATTATATGACGACGCATTTTCATCATGTACATTACCATAATTCCGGCAAAAGCTATAAAGTGTATTATTCTCTCAAAAAGTACAAAAAACAGATAAATGCATATAAATTAAAAACAGATGCGTTACAAAAAAAGGGAGAAATCAAATATAATTATAAAAATATCAATGAATTATGGTGTATGCAAAGGCGAATCGGAGTATGTACCGATCATGCCGCTATTTTCAAGATTCTCTGCAATCATGTGGGAGTGAAGGCAGAGGTGTGCCGGGGCCAGTACAAAAACCGCAGCGGCAAACGATCCCCGCATTCATGGAACTATGCCGTGGTAAACGGAAAGAAGTACTATTATGATGTGGATGTGGAGATACAGAATTACGGAAACGGACAGGGAGATTATTACTGGTATAAGAAAACCCTGTCAGAAGCAAAGAAAACGCATGTTTTTCAGTAACTGCAAAATGACATCATGTGCAGACCGGAAAAAGAAAGGATGATAATATGGCAGATAAAAATATTGTAGTGCTTATGGGAGGACGCTCTTCCGAACATGAGGTATCTCTGGTATCTGCAGCTACAGTAATCAAACATATCAACAAAGCAATCTACAATGTGATTATGGTGGGTATCACCAAGGATGGTCAGTGGAAGCTCATTGATTCCGAGGATAAAATCACGGACGGCTCCTGGGTGAATGGTCGTACCGGCGCATATATCTCACCGGACACCGGTAAAAATGAACTGTGTATCGTGAAGGATGGTGCAGTGGAAACCCTTCATATTGATGTGGTATTCCCGGTGCTCCACGGTATGAACGGAGAGGACGGAACACTGCAGGGACTTCTGGAGCTGGCGCAGATTCCGTATGTGGGATGTGGAGTTCTGGCTTCCGCCTGTTCCATGGATAAATTTTATACCAAGATTATTGTGGATTCCATTGGGATTCGTCAGGCTGCCTTTGTGGGAGTACATCGCGCAGAGTTGAAGGATATGGATAGTGTGATTGCCAGGGTGGAAGCATCGATTCCTTATCCGGTATTTGTGAAACCGTCCAAGGCAGGCTCTTCTCAGGGCGTGAGCAAAGCCGCTGACCGCAGAGAACTGATAAATGCCCTTGAGCTGGCGGCACAGCATGATACCAAGATTCTGGTGGAAGAAACGATTGTGGGAAGAGAGCTGGAGTGTGCGGTTCTGGGAGGAAGTCAGCCGGAGGCATCCGGTGTGGGCGAAGTGCTGGCAGCCGATGAATTTTACAGCTACGATGCCAAATATAACAATGCAGAGTCCATGACGGTAGTAAACCCGGAACTTCCGGAAGGAAAAGAAGAGGAAATACGCCGCAATGCACAGGCTATTTTCAAAGCCTTAGACGGATATGGACTGTCCCGTGTGGACTTCTTCCTCACAAAAGATACCAATGAAGTGGTCTTTAATGAAATCAATACACTTCCGGGATTCACATCCATCAGTATGTACCCGATGCTCTGGGAAGCAAAGGGCCTTGACAAGGATACACTGGTACAGAAGCTCATTGATTTGGCTATGGTTCGTTATGACGGGTAGCGGCTCATGGAAGGAAAGGTAAAACTGACGATTACCGGAATCCAGTCCGGTTTTGGCCAAAAAGACCGTTCTGAGATTTGTACCATGGCGGACTGTTATGAAAAGAACGGAACCTGTTATCTGTTTTATTCCGAATATACGGAGGAGGGGCTCGTTCTTAAGAACCGGCTGACCATTGCGCCGGACTTTGTGGAACTTCGAAAGACCGGAAATGGGACATCCGTTCTGACTTTTAAAAAGGGTGAAAGAAATTCCTGTACCTATCAGTCACCGGTCGGGCCGATGATCATGGAATCGGAAACCGGAAAGATTCGTTTTCGCAGCGGAGAAAAGGAGCTGCGTCTTGATTTGGAATACACATTATATATGGGGGGAGCACCGGTTTCTGATTACAGTCTTCGGGTGAGCGCCCGGAAGACAGAAGAAGCATAAAAAAACGCGTCAGTGATGTTTTTATTTTCATCACCGGCGCGATTTTTTATGCTTTACATTTTATTTTTTCTTTTTCTTTGCCTTCTCGGCTTCCTGTTCTGCCTTGACAACGGATAATTCCTTGCTTGCATTATTGGCGGAACGGCGAAGCTTTGCCATCAGGCCCTTCTTTTCCGGTTCCGGTACCGGAGCTTTCCGGAAGTTGTTGATATCGGTAATATAGATACCGCTGACCATAGCACGAATCTCTGCTTTAACCGGAATCAGATCATAAACATCTTCATCTGCGATTAAAGACATAATACGCGGACCGACTTTTGCTTTGACAATCGGAACCTTGCTGCGCTGTGCTCTCTTTGGTGTCTGGTCCAGAACGATTTGCGGAAGCCCGGAATCCTTAAGAGGCATTCTCTTTTTGTCGATAACGAGCATGGTAATCTGCTGTGCTGCGTCTGCAATCTTTGCTCTCTGCTCTTCCTGTTCTTTTTGCAGCTTGGAGCCTTTGAAGTACAGAAATACAAGGACGGCAATCGCAATGATTAAAACAATACAAGTAACAACCCAAGGGTTTATGTTCATAACATTGTCCTCCTGTTTTTATTTTCATAATGGTTGGCATTACAAATAGATATTGTAGCATTTTTTGGTGCGTATGAAAAGAAAAAATACAAAGAAAATCAGGATTTTTGCTGTTCCAGCATTTCTTCTATGAGTTTTTTTGTATATTCCGGTGCCAGTTTCTTTTCTTCTCTGGACAAATCAGAGATTCGGAACGGAGTACCGAAGGAAATCTTCACCGTACCCGGTTTAATCCGGAGCCCTTTGTTGACTTCATAAATCGCACTGCTGCCGGAAATGGCGACCGGTACAATCGGTGCATTGGCTTTTTGTGCCATTTTCAGGCTGCCGCCTTTAAACTCTCCGAGAGAGCCTTCCGGATGGCGGGTACCTTCCGGAAAGATGAACATGGAATATCCCTGTTTTAAATATTCGGCACCGGTCAGAATCGTTTTCATGCCTTCTTTTATATCCCTGCGGTTTAAGAACAGGCAGTGAAATAAAAGCATCCACTGGGATAAGCCGGGTATTTTTTTCAGGCTGTCTTTGGCTACATATCCTGCACCGGACGGGATGACAGCACCGGTGGTGACAATGTCAAAATAGCTGCAGTGATTGCCGACGTAAAGACAGGCTTCCTCCGGGATGTTGTCAAGACCGTCTGTCTCCACCCGGATACCGGCGATTTTCATAATATTGCGTAATGCTTTTTTGATTTGAGCGGTGGCAATCTCATGACATTTTTCCGGATTAGTCTCCTGTTCCTTTTTCAGGCGCAGGCGCTGCGGGAATGTCACAATTAAAAAATAAATGATATAAAGTAATGTCCCCAATGCACGTAAATTCATAACTACCTCCGTTTATCTTCCATAAAGACGGGTGATGTCCAGAAGTCTTTTGGCTACATCGTGAGTGAAATATTCTTTTTTCACCCGGTAAGCCCAGTTGCCTGTTGCTACACCCGGTACATTCATACGGTACTTGCTGTCCTGACAGAAAAGATCCTGAACAGGGACAATCGCCATTTTAGCCGGGGTACCGAAACAGGTACGGATAAAATCCCAGCTAATCTGGGAGGCATCGGTGTTCATGTAGCGGCGTACCTTATCGCGGCTCTTTTCCGGAGCGGAATTGTACCAGCCGGTGCTGGTATCGTTATCGTGGGTTCCTGTATAGCATACACAGTTATACGGCTGATTATAAGGAAGATAGGAACTGTCGTCATCCTCAAAGGCAAACTGAAGAATCTTCATGCCCGGGAGGCCGTATTTATCCCGAAGAGCCCGAACCTCCTCTGTGATGATTCCCAAATCCTCTGCAATGATTGGCAAATCGGAGCCGAATTCTTCAATAATTTTATCAAAAAAGGCAGAACCCGGACCCGGAACCCATTTTCCTTCCATGGCGGTTTCGGCATCTGCAGGAATCTCCCAGTAGCTTTCCAGACCGCGGAAATGGTCGATTCGGATAATGTCGCTTAAGGTAAGCTGCGCCTCGATTCGTTTCATCCACCAGGCAAAACCGGTCTTTTTGTGGTATTTCCAGTCATAAAGAGGATTGCCCCAGAGCTGTCCGGTGGCGCTGAAATAATCCGGCGGGACTCCGGCAACCACTTTAGGGAATCCGTCCCGGTCCAAAAGGAACAGATTCGGTTCCGCCCATACATCGGCACTGTCTCCGGAAACAAAAATAGGAATATCCCCGATTAAGAGCACTCCGTGGTCGTTGGCGTACTCCTTAAGAGCCATCCACTGTTTGAAAAACAGCCACTGAAGAAACATTTCGTAGCGCATTTCCTCTTTTAACTCCCGGGCAATCACCGTCTTTTGCGATTTGGTCGGACGGCGGTACTTTTTGTCCCAGGTCAGCCAGTGTGTATTGCCGCGGCTTTTGCGGATAGCCATGAACATGGCATAATCGGAAAGCCAGAAAGTATCCTCACAGAACTTGTCAAATTCCAGAACGGCCGGAGCATCTGCGGAAAGTGCACAAAATGAAGCGAAAGCTTTCTGGTAGAGGGGTTCTTTATATTCCTTCGCCAAAGCATAATCTACGGTTTCTTCCGGGAACCATGGCCGGCTCCAAAGATCCTCTTCGGATAAAAAACCGTCCTTTACCAGGAGCTCCGGGCTGATAAGCAACGTGTTTCCCGCAAAAGAGGAAAAGCACTGATAAGGGCTGTTGTTATCTCCGGTTGGACCGAGAGGAAGCGTCTGCCAGATATGCTGTCCGGCTTCGACGAGAAAATCAATAAAAGAATAGGCTTCCGGGCCAAGATCGCCGATACCAAAAGCACCGGGTAGAGAAGTAGGATGAAGCAAAATGCCCGAAAGACGTCTTAAGTGTTTTACCATGTCGGATGTATTATTCATGGTGACCTCCTGTGTTATGTAAAAAATGTGTCTTCATTATACAATGAGAAGAGTTTTGAATCAAGCAGGAGAAATCAGGCCGGAGAGTATTAAAAAAACATTTTGTAAACGCATATAAAAATATTTATATAAATATTTATATTAATAATTTCGAGCGGATTGAAAAAACAAGGTAAAAACCAAGAAAATACTCGGCAAAGCGCACAAAAAACAGAGTTTTAATTAGATATTTTAAACATATTTCTTATTTTTGACTAATTTTTATAAAAAAATGATTGAAACGTAAATATAAAAAATTTATAATACAAGCGTGAGGAGGGAAGGGAATGAAAGCCAGTATAAAACAAATAAGTGAAATAACAGGTTTCTCACCGGCAACCATCTCAAATGCACTGAATCATAAAAAAGGTGTCAATCGAA
This sequence comes from Eubacterium sp., assembly GCA_022769785.1. Taxonomy (GTDB): domain Bacteria; phylum Bacillota; class Clostridia; order Lachnospirales; family Lachnospiraceae; genus Anaerobutyricum. The sequence goes on along the minus strand of JALEIY010000054.1, from coordinate 10,594 downwards.
AGACTGCGGATACCATTTTCCAGGTGGCAAAGGAGATTGGCTATATTTCCGAAAATAAGATTTCGAAAATAAAGCTGGTGGTTTACAAGAGAAACGGCCTTATTATAGATGATTCCCCTTTCTTTTCCGTACTGCTCAAGGGAGTGGAAAGCGAATGCAAGGCTTCCGGTTACGAGATGGTGATGTGTAATCTGGACAGAGACGACCCGGATTATAAGGAGCAGGTTCAGGCGACGATGAACGACCCTTCTTCTGCGGTCATTCTGCTTGGAACAGAACTTTTGGATGACGAATTTCCTCTTTATATGAATGGAAGCTCCCCGGTGGTTCTTTTAGACTGCTGGAGCTCCAATTTCCCGATGAATGCCGTGCTTATCAATAATGCGGATTCGGCGGTGAATGCCGTTCAGTATCTGGTAAGCAAGGGACACAGAGAGATTGGGTATCTGAGAGGAAAGTTCCGTATCAAGGCATTTACCTCGCGGTTTGCAGGATACAGCAGAGCCCTTGCCAAAAACGAGCTTACGCTCAATAATCAGTACATTTTTACTGTAAGCACCACCATGGACGGTGCCTACAGAGACATGAAGGAACATCTGAAAAAAGGAAAGAAGATGCCGACCGCATTTTTTGCGGATAATGATATGATTGCCCTGGGCTGTATCAAGGCATTCCGGGAATCCGGATATAAGGTGCCGGATGATATTTCCGTTATAGGTTTTGATGATCTTCCGTTCTGTGAGATTTCTTCTCCGCGGCTCACGACCATTAAAGTATTTAAATATGAAATGGGACAGCTTGCCGTAAAGAGGGTGATAGAGCTCATGAAGAGCGGTAGCAAAATAAACACAAAAACACAGGTTTGTACGGAGTTCGTGGAACGCGACAGTGTCGCGGACATTCGCTCCGGAGTAAAAAGAGGAGGTAAATAATATGGACAAAGTGGTACTCGGGTTTGCACCTACAAGAAGAGCGATTTTTTCAGCACCTGCAGCGGTAGAATACCGCGGATACACAGCGCAGCGTTTAAGAGAGCTGAATGTTGATTTTGTTGACATTGATGATATTAACGAAGAGGGACTTCTTTATGACGATGAAGGCATGGAGAAAATCTACAGAAAGTTCAAACATGCTCATGTAGACGGTCTTTTCGTTCCACACTGTAACTTCGGTACAGAATATGAAGTATGTCGTCTGGCAAAGAAGCTGGATGTTCCGGTACTCCTCTGGGGACCTCGTGATGAATGTCCGGATGAAAACGGAATGCGTCTTCGTGACAGCCAGTGCGGACTTTTCGCAACCGGTAAAGTGCTCAGAAGATTCGGTATTCCATTTACATATCTGAAAAACTGTAATCTGGAGGATGACTGCTTCGCGGAAGGTATTGACCGTTTCTTAAGAGTCTGTAACGTAGTAAAAGCATTCCGCAACACCAGAGTGCTTCAGATTTCCACAAGACCATTTGATTTCTGGTCAACCATGTGTAATGAAGGCGAACTTCTGGAGAAATTCGGAATTCAGCTTTCTCCGATTCCGATGCCGGAGCTCACAAAGACCATGAAAGAAATTAAGGCAAACGAGCCGGAAGCCATCAAAGAAGTTACCACATACTGCTGTGACAATATGTGTGTAAAGGTTACACCGGAGCAGCTGGAAAATGTTGCAGCCCTGAAGCTGGCTATGCAGAAGCTCGGTAAAAAATACGGATGTAACTGTGGTGCAATCCAGTGCTGGGATGCTCTTCAGGACGAAATCGGAATCATGCCTTGCGCAGCCAACGCTCTTTGCAACGACGAAGGATTCCCGATTGCCTGTGAAACAGATATTCACGGAACCATTACTTCCGTTATGGTAGAAGCAGCAGGAAGAGGACAGACCCGTTCCTTCTTCGCAGACTGGACCGTACGTCATCCATACAATGACAATGCAGAACTTCTGCAGCACTGCGGACCATGGCCAATCTCCATCGCAAAAGAAAAACCATCCATCGACACACCGGTAGCTTTTGACCATTCCGGTTCCATTATGGCTCTGGCAAAAGACAGCGATAAGATCAGTCTGGTACGTTTCGACGGAGACCACGGTGAATATTCCCTTCTTTTAGGAAATGCAAAAACCGTAGATGGTCCATACACCAGAGGAACCTATATGTGGGTAGAGGTGGATAACCTTGACAGACTGGAAGATAAAATTGTACAGGGACCTTACATTCATCACTGTGTAGGTATTCACATGGATGTGGTTCCGGTATTATATGAAGCTTGTAAATATCTTGGAATCAAGCCGGATTTATATGATCCGATTGAGGAAAAAGTAAAAGCGATTATTCGCGGTGAAAAAGTAGACTAAAGGGATTATTACTATTAGGAGGCATGAAAAGTGAACTTAAAAGCATTATCATTTGAGTGCAGAAAAAATGTCCTTGATATGATTAAAGAGGCGAAGGCCGGTCATATCGGCGGAGATTTCAGTGTGATGGATATTCTGGTTACACTCTATTTCAAACAGATGAATATTGACCCGGCAAATCCTGAGGATCCGGATCGTGATTTATTTGTCATGAGTAAAGGCCATTCTGTGGAAGCTTACTACGCGGTACTGGCAGCAAGAGGATTTCTGGATATTGATGAAGTGATTGCCAATTTCTCCAAATTCGGCTCCAAATATATCGGACATCCAAATAACAAGCTGCCGGGAATCGAAATGAACTCCGGTTCTTTAGGACACGGACTTCCGGTTTGTGTCGGTATGGCGCTCGCAGGCAAAATGGATGGAAAGAAAAATCGCGTTTACACTGTAATGGGTGACGGAGAACTGGCAGAAGGTTCCGTATGGGAAGGCGCTATGGCAGCTTCCATGTACAAGCTCGATAATCTTTGTGCGGTAGTAGACAGAAACCGTCTTCAGATTTCCGGCGGAACAGAAAGCGTAATGGCTCATGATGATCTCGAAGAACGTTTTGCAGCATTCGGATGGAATGTGATTCAGGCAGATGGTAATGATATTGATGCTTTAAATGAAGCATTTGAGGCTGCAAAAGCCTGCAAGGGAAAACCTACGGTAATCATTGCCAACACAATTAAGGGCTTTGGCGGCGGTGAAGTGATGGAAAATAAAGCTCCATGGCATCACAAGGTACCGACAGAAGAACAGTATCAGATGATTTCTGAAGAACTTTTAAAGAGGAGGGACGCAGCAAATGAATAAGATTCCAAATCGTCAGGCAATCTGTGAAACCCTGATGGAGAAAGTAAAAGAAGATAAAAGTATTATCGCATTATGCAGCGACTCCCGCGGTTCCGCTTCCATGACTCCGTTTTTTGATGCATTTCCGGAAAACACAGTTGAGGTGGGAATTGCAGAGCAGAATCTGGTCAGCATTTCCGCAGGTCTGGCAAAATGCGGCAAAAAAGCATTTTGTTTCTCACCGGCCAGCTTCCTTTCTACAAGAAGCTACGAACAGGCAAAGGTGGATGTGGCATATTCCAATACAAATGTAACACTGGTTGGTATCAGCGGCGGCATCAGCTACGGTGCTCTCGGTATGAGCCATCATTCCGCACAGGATATTGCGGCTATGAGCTCCATTCCGAACATGAGAGTTTATCTTCCGAGCGACCGTTTTCAGACCGCTCATTTAATTGAAGCGCTTTTAGAAGATGAGAAACCATCTTATATCCGGGTAGGAAGAAATCCGGTGGAAGACATTTATTCGGAAGAAAACTGTCCGTTTGAGATGGATAAGGCGACTGTTCTGCGGGAAGGAACCGATGTGCTGTTTGTTGCCTGCGGCGAAATGGTGAAGCCTTGCTTTGATGCAGCAGCTTTACTGGAAAAAGAGGGAATCAGTGCAACAGTTCTTGATATGTACTGTGTAAAACCACTGGATACCGAAGCAATCCTGAAATATGCACAGCAGGCAAAGGCTGTGGTAACTGCAGAAGAGCATTCCCCATTTGGCGGACTGGGCTCCATGGTTGCACAGGTAGTCGGTGCCAACTGCCCGAAGAAAGTAATCAATGTGGCACTTCCGGACGCTCCGGTAATTACCGGAACCTCCAAAGAAGTATATGATTACTATGGAATGAATGCAGAAGGAATTGCAGCAAAAGCAAAAGAAGCACTGAAATAATCCGTAAAACGGATGGATCTTTCAGATTATATACAGGTATCAGGCATGAGTAAATATATGTTGGGGATTGATCAGAGCACCCAGGGAACGAAGGGAATCGTTTTTGATGAGAACGGTAAAATCCTGGCCCGTACCGACCTGGCGCATGATCAGATTATAAATGAAAAAGGATGGGTGGAGCACAATCCGGACCAGATTATGAAAAATGTGGTACAGGTTGTGAAAAACGCCATCGAAAAGGCAGGCATTGATAAAAACGATGTAATCGGTCTCGGAATCAGCAACCAGCGGGAAACTGCGGTATGCTGGAACCGGGAAACCGGACGGCCGGTATATAACGCAATCGTATGGCAGTGTGCAAGAGGAGAGGCTATCTGCGAACAGATTGCCAAAGACGGCCATGATAAAATGATACAGGAGCATACGGGAATTCCGCTTTCTCCGTATTATTCTGCAGCAAAGATTGCATGGGTACTTCAGAATGTGGAAGAAGCCCGGGCGGCAGCCGACAAAGGACAGCTTGCTGTGGGAACCATGGACAGCTATCTGGTGTATCAGCTTACAAAAGACCATGCATTTAAAACCGATTATTCCAATGCATCAAGAACACAGATGTTTAACATCCGGACACTGACATGGGATGAAGAAGTCATTTCTCTTTTCGGCATTCGCAAAGAAATGCTGGCAGAGGTATGTGATTCCGATGCCCTGTATGGATATACGGATTTTGACGGATATCTTGACGCACCGATTCCGATTCACGGTGTCATGGGAGACTCCCACGGCGCACTTTACGGACAGGGCTGTATTATGCCCGGAATGATTAAGGCAACCTACGGAACCGGCTCTTCCATTATGATGAATGTCGGGGAAAAACCAATCTACAGCGATAAGGGAGTGGTTTCCTCACTGGCATGGTCTCTTTCCGGAAAAGTAAATTATGTTCTGGAAGGAAATATAAATTATACGGGAGCGGTTATTACCTGGTTGCAAAAAGACCTGGGACTTATTGCTTCCGCAAAAGAAACCGAGGAACTGGCCAAAAGTGCCAATCCGGGAGATACGACCTATCTGGTTCCGGCCTTTTCCGGTCTTGGCGCTCCTTACTGGGACAGCAGTGCCAAAGCGGTCATCTGCGGAATTACCAGAACCACCCGAAAGGCAGAGCTTGCAAGAGCGGCTCTTGACTGTATCGTTTACCAAATCAGCGATGTGGTAAAGGCGATGTCAGAGGATTCCGGTATTGCGGTAGAGGAGCTTCGTGTAGACGGTGGTCCGACCAAAAACGGATATCTCATGCAGTTTCAGAGTGATATTTTAAATATTCCGGTTCAGGTTCCGGATGCGGAAGAGCTTTCTGCCATGGGACCGGCCTATGCGGCAGGGATTGCCATGGGCTTTTATGAGGAGCAGAAGCTCTTTTCCGGCTTAAACCGGACAAAATTCCTTCCGGAAATGGAGGAAAATATCCGTCAGGAAAAATATGCAGGATGGAAATCCAGCGTCAATATGGTTCTGACAAAATAAGATTTTTTCAGAGCAATATAAACAAAAAATGCGATGCTTTTCTTGCAAAAATGTATTGATTTCACAAAGAATATGCAGTACACTTATAGCATGACAGTACAAATTGATTTTCCGGCGGACAGGCCGGGAGACAGCCGTAATGGGATTCACACGGAAGGGCTAACAGCTTTCGTGTCATCTATAAACATATATTTTTCAAAATGAGGAGGAAATGAAAAATGAAAATGTTCAAAAAAGTTCTGGCTGGATTTGTTGCAACAGCAATGGTAGCAGCAATGGTAGGCTGCGGTGGAGCAAAAGGTGGGGCTGAAGCGGATACAGAAGCTCCGGCAGAAGCAGCTACAGAAGCAGCGGCTACAGAAGTTCTTAATGCAAATGCAGACAACAAACTCATCTACTGTATCACACCATCCACATCCAATCCTTACTTCGGAACTGTTCAGACAGCTTGTACAGAAGAAGGAGAAAAACTTGGCTACACAGTAAAATGTGTATCTCATGATGACGATGCTAAGCAACAGAAAGATTTATTCGATACAGCAATCATGGACAAAGCTTCCGCAATTATCTGTGATAATGCCGGTGCTGACGCATCCATCGAAGCTGTTCAGGCAGCAAGAGATGCAGGTATCCCTACTTTCTTAGTAGACCGTGAGATTAACCAGGAAGGTCTTGCTATTTCCCAGATCGTTGCAAACAATGACCAGGGTGCTACCGTAGCAGCAGAATACCTTGCAGAGGTTACAGGCGGCGAAGGCAAATACGCTGAGTTATTAGGTCTTGAATCCGACACAAACTGCCAGGTTCGTTCCAACGCTTTCCACGCAGTTCTTGACCAGACAAACATGGAAATGGTTGCTCAGCAGTCCGCTAACTGGGATCAGACAGAAGGAAAAGAAAAAGCTGATACTATTTTACAGCAGCATCCGGATATCGTAGCTATCGTTTGTGGTAATGATACCATGGCTTGTGGCGCAGCAGCAGCAGTTGCAGCAGCTAACCTTGACCATCAGGTATACATCATTGGTGTAGACGGTTCCAACGACATGAGAGACAACATCAAAGAAGGTAAAACAACTGCTACAGCTTTACAGCAGATTGATACCATCACAAGAAATGCTGTAACTCAGGCTAACGATTACCTGACAAACGGCACAACAGGTCTTGATGAGAAACAGCTCGTTGACTGCGTTCTTATCAATGCTGATAATGCTGACTCTCTGGATAACTTTGTTTACAGCGGAAACTAATCCCGAATAAAGATTCCGCATCATTAATTAAAATCTGTTAGGTCCGGATTTTCCGGTGTAAGAAAGGTGCCTGACGGCACCTTTCTTACATAATAACCATAAATAATGAGAAGTAAGACAGAAATACCGCCTATACAGGGAGAAAAGGAGAATACCATGATGAAACGTTTTGTATGCGCAGCCCTGACGGTTATGATGACGGCGATGCTGTTTACCGGCTGTGTGAAAGTGGTTAAGATTGGGGAAGAAGGAAAACTTACCGGTGAGGTTGAGTTTAATCCTGGGGACAGTGTGGAGAGCATCTGGGACAGCCAGGTGATTCCGGAATGTGAAGGAAGAGGCGTAGATGCCAAAGAGATTCTGGATAAGGCAAACGGTAATCTGATCGGCCTCGGAGAAGAGTGTAACGGCTATAAAACCAAAGCAGCAACCTATTACAATTACTGTGTGAAGCTGGAAGGTGCTACCATTACCGCGGTAGATAAAGAATCCTTCTACAAAACAATTACTCTGGCTGTGCCGGGCTATGAGGGAGATGCAGAGGTTGTCTGCCAGATTGGAAAATATAAAGGCAGCTCTGTTCGTGATGCCATGACCTTTATTGATTTTGCCGACTTTACCAATCAGACAGAATGGGGACAGATAAACGCCACCATGCTTGGTAAGGTAGAAGAAACGGTAGTTGCTCCGGTTATTGATGATTTGACAGAGGGTGCAACGATTGATTTAGTTGGATGCTTTACCGCAGATTCCAAGAACAAAATGGTGATTACACCTGTGGTACTTACAGTAAAATAATACAGTGTTACAGCAGGAGTCGTCAGACTGGCGAAAACCTGCGGACCGGATGATAATCATAACAGTGAAGGGGGACTGACGGTGGCAGCGAATAATGACATTGTAATGAAATGCCGACATATGGAAAAGGTTTATCCCGGCACCAAGGCTCTCGATGATGTCGACTTTAACGTATACCGCGGAAAAGTCAACGTGCTTATCGGGGAAAACGGTGCAGGCAAATCTACCCTGATGAAACAGATTGCCGGCATTGAGCAGCCTTCCTCCGGTACCATGTATCTGGAAGAAGAGGAAGTAAGCTTTAAAAATACAACGGAGGCGAGAGCCAAGGGAATCGGTATCATTCATCAGGAACTGAGCCTTTTCCCGAATCTGAATGTATATCAGAATATTTTTATGAACAACGAACACAAAAAAGGTGTTGTTGTTGATAATTCCATACATAAAAAGAAAACACTGGAGATTCTGGAACGTCTGGAATATCCGATTGACCCGGAAGCGAAGGTGGGAGACCTTCGTGTGGGACAGCAGCAGATGATTGAGATTGCCCGTAACCTGACGCAGGAGAATCTGAAGATTCTTATTATGGATGAACCGACCTCATCCTTAAGCCAGTCGGAGGTACAGGTACTCTTTAAGATTATGAGAGAACTGAACGCTCAGGGAATCTCCATCGTATATATTTCCCATCGTCTGGAAGAAATCATGGAAATCGGCGACCATGTAACCATTCTCCGGGATGGAAAATATGTAGATGATGCAGAAGTAAAGGACATTGATGTACCGTGGATTGTACAGAAAATGACCGGAAGCAACAAATCCTATCCGAAAAAGGAGAGAGATATCGACTGGGACAAAGAGGAAAAGGTCCTGGAGGTCAAAGACCTCTGTCTGCCAAAGAGTGGCGGCGGCTGGATGCTTGACCATGTAAGCTTCGATCTTAAGAGGGGAGAGATTCTTGGTATTTACGGCCTTATGGGAGCCGGACGTACAGAGATTTTCGAATGTCTGATGGGACTCCGTCCGGAGCATACCGGAGAGGTATACTTAAATGGAGAGAAGCTGCAGATTAAGAATATTTCCCAGCAGATTCAGAATGGTTTTGCCCTGGTTCCGGAGGACAGACAGGCCGAAGGTCTGGTGCAGACCATGGATATCAAGAAAAACATCTCCCTGTCCAGTCTGGATACCTATGCAAAGGGATACATCCTGTCTGGAAAAGCAGAGGATGAATGCGTAGATGCCCAGATTAAGGATATTCATATTAAAGTAGCAGATAAATCCCTTCCGATTTTATCCCTTTCCGGTGGTAACCAGCAGAAATGTGTTATCGGTAAAGGTGTCCTGACAGACCCTAAGATTCTGCTGATGGATGAACCGAGCCGTGGTATTGACATCGGTGCCAAGACAGAGGTATTTGATATTATCAATCAGTATGCGGACCGCGGTCTTTCCATTATGTGTGTCAGCTCCGAATTAAAAGAGATGCTGGCCATAGCCACCCGCGTTATCGTCCTTTCCAACGGTATTAAGACCGCGGAATTTTCCGGCGATGACATCACGGAAGACAACCTTGTACTGGCGTCCTATATGGGACATCATACAGAATAATTTTGGAAAAGGAGAAATCAAGATGAATAAGAAAAAAGGTAATTCCAATCTTACCATGACCCTCCTGAAGGGAAGAACTCTTTTTGTATTGATTATATTATTTATTTTCTTCTCAATCAAAGCAGAGTCTTTCTGCACGGTAAACTCCCTGCTTCTGATTTGTAAGCATGTGGCACAGTATGGTATCCTTGGTATCGGTATGACATATGTTATTATTACCGGCGGTATCGACCTTTCCGTAGGTTCGGTAGTCGGTCTGGTGGGAATGCTTGCCGGTGGATTTATCCAGGAAGGTCTCACCTTAAAGTTTGCGGGCGTGACACTTTATTTCAGTGTTCCGCTGATTACAATAATCTGTATCTTAATTGGTATTTTAATCGGTGTTGTCAATGGATGGCTGATTGCAAAATGTAAGCTGGCTCCGTTCATCGTGACCCTGGGTACCATGTACATCTGCCGTGGTCTTGCCAACCTGCGTTCCGGTGGAAATACTTTCTCCACCATCAAAGGAAATGAGGCCCTGGGCAATGTCGGTATCATGAGCTTTGACAGCCGTGTGTTTGCAGTGGGAAGATTCCCTGGCATTCCGATTTCGGCGATTTTATTCCTGATACTTGCGCTGGTTGCAGCCTTTGTATTAAAGAAAACACCATTTGGATGGCATATCCTTGCAATTGGTGGTAACGAAAAGGCAGCCCGCCTTTCCGGTATCAAGGTAGAGAAAAATATCATTCTGGTATACGCAATTTCCGGTGCCTGCTCCGCATTAATCGGTCTGGTTACCATGGCACAGATTGCTGCATCCCATCCGAACACCGGAGATTCCTGGGAAATGAACGCCATCGCGGCCGTTGTACTTGGAGGAACCTCCATGGCCGGTGGTGTCGGAACCATCGGCGGAACCGTAATCGGTGCCTTCGTAATCGGTGTTATCAACGATGGTATGACCATGTGTGGTGTATCCGAATTCTGGCAGAAGGTCATCAAAGGTCTTGTAATTATTCTGGCGGTATTAATCGACCAGTTCCAGAGAAATTTACAGGCAAAAATGGCACTGCAGGCAAGAAACGAAAGCAAATAAAAGCTTATCCTGTAAGAAACAGCAAAAGGGGCATCCTTCGGGATGCCTCTTTTTTTGTGTTTGCGCGCCATGGGCGCGCTCTAGCGGGTGCAAGTCCCGAACATGCCCGGGTAGTGGGAAATGTATAGCCGAACAGCAAGGGTGTCCATCGTGAGGTGGAATCTGAAGGAAGCTGTAAGCAAATCTCTGGTCCGA
>JALEIY010000053.1 GCA_022769785.1 Eubacterium sp. | reverse complement strand
AAAGCCTGATAGCAAAACATTCCAGCCTGCAAATCCGGAAACAGCTTTTTTAATACATCATTAAAATGAACCAGTCTGAAATCACGGTCAATCACATATACGGAGATTTCTTCTTTTTTTGTTTCACTACCCATACCTTATCTCCATTTCACCAGCTTATATGTCATATCGGCTTTAATCTTCCAGCTTAAGGTCTCCCTCCTGAATCAGCCCGAACTTCCGGAATAATTCCCCGATGATTACTGTAATAACCGCCGGAAGTACAAAACAAATCAGCACGAGCCCCGCCCAGTCCATGGCGGTAACCGCAGCTTTGGTTCCTTCCGCAATACGATTCATCCAGCCTGTATATACACCAATCTGCCCTACCAGACCACAGGTACCCATTCCGGAGGCAATGGCGGCACCATCCATACGCATTTTAAAAATGCAGGTGGCAATCGGTCCGGTAATTGCAGAAGTGATAATCGGCGGGAGCCAGATAATCGGTTTTTTTACGATATTTCCCATCTGAAGCATACTGGTTCCCAACCCCTGGGATACCAGACCGCCCACTTTGTTTTCTCTGTAACTCATAAACGCAAATCCAATCATCTGCGCACAGCAGCCTGCAACTGCAGCACCTCCCGCAAGACCTGTAAGGTTCAGCGCCGCGCAGATTGCCGCACTGCTGATAGGGAGAGTAAGCGCAATACCCACAACAACAGATACAAAGATTCCCATCAAAAACGGCTGAAGCTCAGTTGCCCACATGATAATACGTCCAACAGAGCTTGCGGCAGCACCAATCGCCGGTGCACACCACATGGATAAAAGCACTCCAATGGCAATGGTCACAAACGGGGTTACCAGAATATCAATTTTTGTCTCTTTGGAAACTGCTTTTCCGCATTCTGCGGCAATAATCGCAATGACAAGAACCGAAAGCGGACCGCCGGCGCCTCCGAGTTCGTTGGCGGAAGCTCCCACTGCCAGCAGCGAAAACAGTACCAGAGGCGGTGCCTGCAGAGCAAAGCCGATAGCAACTGCCATACTTGGACCGGCCATACTTTTGGCATAGGTTCCTATCTGAACCAGGATCTCCACTCCAAGCTGCTCTCCCAGAGTGGAAATAATCGTACCAATCAGAAGGGACGCAAAAAGTCCCTGTGCCATAGCACCCAGTGCATCAATTCCATAACGTTTTACAGAAAAAATAATATTTTTTCTTTTCAGAAACTTTAATATCGCATTTTCTTTTTCTTCCATTTTCTCTCTCCTGCCTTTCCTGTTACAAACCGGCCATCAGATTTTTGTATTTTCCAAAAAGATTCTGATTCTGCCAGACTTTTATATTTTGACATAATTATACTGTATTTTGTAATATTTGACCAGTCTTTTCTCCTGTTTCGATTGTGTAAACTTACTGTCAGTTGGGAAAGATTAGAGAGACTCTAAAGATATAATAGAATTCGTTTTTTATTTCCCCAAGTATAAATTATTTATCTATGTTTCGTCAATCGTATTTTATGGTCTGCAAATAAACCTTATTGCTTGGATCAGTTTATCTGTCCTCTGGCTCCGCGTCAAGGACAAGCAGGTCCCATGGCATCCTTGACACAGAGCCAGAAAACAGATGCTTTGGCAATCAAGCAGATAAGCTTATTTGTGCTTCGCTCTCTTTTTAATTTACAGCAGACGTAACTGTGTACGTATGCTTGCTGTCTTTCTTACTGTCAATCCAGGAATGGTGGCCTGAATCCGTTCTATGTATGATCTTGATTGGTCATAGTGATCATTCATTATTTCCCGCATAGTCACTTTTTTTATATCGCAGTCATCCGTTCCTGTTCGTTTCAGACATCTCTGTTTACGGCTGTATTTCACTAATTCTATTATCTTTCCTTCCCCATGATTCTTCGCATAGCATCGAAGTTTGCTCATGCGGTCCGCTCCTGTCTGACTCCATCCCATGGGTCTTGAACTCAGGCGTGATGACAAAAGATGGCTTACATGTCCTTCTGCACTGCACCCGGAAAGAAGCTTGCTGTGGTATGCCCTCATCACTGCACTCCAGTTTCCCAGTGCATATTTCTGAAGCTCTTCTATTTTTTTCGGATTATTTGCCGATCTTAACATTTCGTTGGTAAGTTCCCTGAACTTTCGACGCTGTTTTTTATAAATATATTGATACAGCTTTGCCTTCACATCCTCCGCTTCGTCCAGCATCTGGTTTGCCGCAGCATTTATGTATTTCGTCATGTGGTACTTGTCTACACAGTACAGTCCTCGGTCAACATAACTGCAGCCACTTTTAATCCATTGTGCCCCATCCCCACTGATAAATACTCTTTTTAAGACATCGGTATCATAATTCATTTCAATATATTCCTGGACGGATTCCCAGAAAGACTGTACACCTTGGCTCCCTTCATACAGCCCGCTGAAATAGTATGTGTTTACCAGCTCTTTTCGTCCGGCAACCTTTGGATTTTCCTGTTTGTATTCGTATACATAAGCCAGACGGCTGATAAATCCTGTGTTTTCTTTTATCCATCGGCCATGCTGTTCTGCTACGTGATCCTCATCTGCCTCGATAAACAGATACTCGCACTGTTTCTTTTTCTCCGGAATCTCGAAAGGAATCTGATCTGCAATTCCATGCACCTTGTTCATGACAGTCGTTTTTGCGATCTTTGATTTCGATGGGATAACTTTAGCCGCTTCTTCATAGCTGGTTTTCATCGCTTCCATAAGCATAGCGGACTCCGCTGCCTCACTGAAACGTTCATGTGCATCTAAGCCAAGCATCTCTTCCACAAGATAATGATACCCGCCATTCTTCTCACGGGAAGCAAAGTAAGTGCTGTCAAAAACCACATCTCCCACAGAGGTGATCAGGGTTCTTTTATCATGTCTGGCTATCGTGTATTTTAGTTTTCTCCATGTATCCTTGCACAGCCTTGCATCCATCTCTGATAAAACACAGCTCAGGAATCCTGCCGAAAAGCTTTCTGTCGAACTCTTGACGGATGTTTCCAAGGTATAAAAATCTTTCGGGTCCTTCAAAAACTTTTCCTCAGCTGTTAAAATTTCATTCACTAATGTTTCCAATAATGATATAATGTCCATGAGAGTAATCCTCCTTGATATGTTTTTTTGGTCGAAAACTATTATACCTTATTGGAGAGTTACTCTCATTTTTTATTTCTTTATTTAACTGACAAAATCTTTACACTGAT
>JALEIY010000047.1 GCA_022769785.1 Eubacterium sp. | reverse complement strand
GATCTGACCCTAAGAAATGATTGAGATTATATCTCTTTTTCCCTCATCCGTGCCAGTTCCGGCAGAACGGTAAAAAGCATTACGGCAAAACACAGACTACCTCCCACGATGTTGGAAACCGGTTCCGCCAGAAAAACCCCGTCTGTTCCCATACCAAAACCAAATGGCAGAAGATATGTGAGCGGAACCACAATAACAACTTTGCGAAGTATCGAGAAAAAAATCGCCTGTTTCTTTTTATTCAGTGATTTAAATACGGTTTGACCGATATACTGTAAATCCATAAAAATAAAAGCGGAAAAATATTTTTTTAATGCAGGAACCGCATCTGCGATGAGGGCTTTATCTGAACTGAAAATCCCAATAAGTAGTGCCGGGGCAAAAATAATCAGTCCCCAGGCAATACCTGTATAAATTAATACCATCAATGTCATGACAACCCCTGCTTTTTTTACTCTTTTTGGTCGAATTGCTCCATAATTATAACTTAATATTGGAGACGAACCATCCGTAATGGCATAAATCGGTGTTTCCACAATCTGACGAACGCTGGTAATAATTGTCATAACGGAAATATAAATATCTCCGCCAATGACAGAGAGCACATGATTACAGGATATCGTTACAAGGCTGTTTGTAATCTGCATAATAAATCCTGCACTCCCGAGGCTTACTATATCTTTCATATATTTGAGGCATCCTTTGACTTCATCCGGACGGAGAAACCGCACTTTAATTTCTGCCCGGCTGCGCAGGAAAAATAAAACAAAGCCGGCTGAAAAAATCTGAGAAATGACTGTGGCAATCGCGGCACCTTCTATTCCAAGGTGAAATACAAAGATAAAAACCGGGTCCAGAATAATGTTTGAGGCAGCGCCAATTACAACGGACATCATCCCTGTCGTGGCGTATCCCTGTGCATTGATAAAGGGATTCATTCCCGTTGCAATCATGGAAGGCAGCGTCCCGATACAATATATCATTAAATACGGGAGTGCATACTTAAGTGCTTCCCTGGAAGCCCCAAATATCATTAACACCGGTTTTGCAAAAATCAGCCCGATCATCATAAGAATGATTGCTGCCAGACAGAGCATGGAGAAAGAAGAGTTCATAATCCGCCCCGCGCTTTCATAATCCTTTTTTCCCCGGCTGATTGAAAAAATCGGTGCACCGCCTCCACCAAACAAATTACTGAATGCAGTGATTATCACAACAATCGGGAAACAAAGACCAACCGCTCCTAAAGCGAGTGTTCCAATCTCCGGAATCCTGGCAATATAAATTCGGTCGACCACGTTATATAAAAGGCTGATAAGCTGCGCAACCAGCATGGGAAGAGCGGCATTCAGAATATTGCTGGTAATGGTTCCATTTTCAAAATCAATTCGTTTCATTCTAACATCTCCGTTACTATTCATTCCACAGATAGTATAACACTGATTTTCCTTAATGGAAAATAAAGTTTTTACATATTTTTCTTGTCTCTATTACCATGAAGTGATAGATATTTTTTATTTTTTGAAATAGAATAATCCTAAAAAAGAAAAGAGGAGAAAAAGACTATATGGACATTTTAAGAAAGAAAAAAGGATTCATCTGTGATATGGATGGTGTTATCTATCACGGAAATCATCTTCTGGAGGGCGTAAAAGAATTTGTAAACTGGCTTTTTGAAGAAGAAAAGGAATTTTTATTTCTCACCAATGCCAGCTCCAGGTCACCGAGAGAACTTAAGAATAAACTTTCAAGACTGGGACTGGAAATCGGAGAAGAACATTTTTATACCAGCGCTCTCGCAACTGCGAAGTTTCTGCAAAGTCAGGCTCCCGGATGCAGTGCTTATGTAATCGGTGACCACGGATTGTATAATGCTCTCTATGATGCAGGAATTACCATTAATGATGTTGACCCGGAATACGTCGTCGTAGGAGAAACGACAGATTATAATTATGAGCATATTTTACGGGCAATGAATCTTGTCAATAACGGGGCAAAGCTGATAGCCACTAATACGGATATTACCGGTCCGGTAGAAGGCGGAATTGCACCAGCCTGCCGTGCCTTTGTTGCACCAATTGAAGCCACCACCGGAAAAAAAGCCTACTATGTCGGCAAACCAAATCCACTGATGATGAGAACCGGCCTGCAGATTCTGGGGGTTCATTCCTCCGAAGCAGCCATGATAGGCGACCGCATGGACACCGATATTATCGCCGGTATTGAAACCGGATTAGATACTGTTCTTGTATTATCCGGGGTCTCAACCCGGGAGACTATCCAGCAGTTCCCGTATCAGCCACGCCTGATATTAAACGGAGTCGGAGACATTCCCGGCAGCATAGAAAAGCATCATTAAAAACCTGTGTTTATTGACATTTTTTCTATAAAATGATACTATGACAGCAATAACATAAGAAAAGCAATGACGGAAAAGAGTAGTTTACATCCCTTTTATACTGAGAGAACGGCATTTGGTGGAAGCCGTTTATAAAATATGTTTACGAAAACCATTCCAGAGCTGTCACACCGAAAGCTTATAAGAACCGGTATTTTTACTCGTCGATAAAATAGCTGTTAAGTGTGAACGTAGGCCTGCGTTAGAGGATAGGATTTGATGGAATCTGAAGTAAAAAGTTAAGGTGGAACCGTGTGATTACCGCACCCTTGCTATACGAACAGCCGTATAACAGGGGTGTTTTTGTTTTTCTAAATGTTTCCTATGTTAGAAAAATCAATCAGGCACTCATATGTAACTCATATGAAGAAAGGAGACAAAAAACAATGAAAGTAATCAGTATTGACAAAGCACCATGGGAGGGCACTTTTGAAGAAAAAGAAATGCGGGAAGCCTTCTGGCATACCAGCTCCCATATTCTTGCACAGGCCGTAAAACGCCTGTATCCAAAAACCAGATGTGCCATCGGTTCCACCACGGAACAGGGATTTTTTTATGATTTTTCTTTTGATTTTCCCTTTTTACAGGAACATCTTTTGGCTGTCGAAGAAGAAATGAAAAAAATAGTGAAAGAATCTTTATCCATACAGACACGACAGCTGAGCAAAAAGGAAGCAATTATTCTGATGCATGAAACAGGGGAATATTTAAAGGAAGAACTCATTTCGGAAATCTCTGAAAAAGATACCCTTACTTTTTTCAGACAGGGCGAATATGAAGAACTTTGTTCCGGGCCTCATCTAACCAATACCTGTTATGTCAAAGCAATCCGCCTGTTGTCCGTAGCAGGTGCTTACTGGAAGGGGGATGAAAACAATCAGATGCTAACCCGGATTTATGGTATTTCATTTCCGAAGAATTCACAGCTTACCCGTTTTTTTGCCATGCAGGAAGAAGCGAAGGAAAGGGACCACCGAAAACTGGGAAAAGAGTTAAAATTATTTACATTTTTAAAAGAAGCTCCCGGATTTCCGTTTTTCCTTCCAAAAGGTATGATTTTAAAAAATCTTCTCATTGATTATTGGCGCGAGATTCATAAACGGGAAGGTTATGAAGAGATTTCCACACCAATGCTTTTGGAAAAAAGCCTCTGGGAAACCTCCGGCCACTGGGAACATTATCGGGAAAATATGTATACCACCAAAATCGACAATGAAGATTTTGCCATTAAACCCATGAATTGTCCGGGAGGAATGCTCGTTTACAAAACAGAACCCCGTTCGTACAAAGATTTGCCACTTCGTTTTGCAGAGCTGGGGCTGGTTCACCGTCATGAAAAATCCGGGCAGCTTCATGGCCTTATGCGGGTACGCTGCTTCACCCAGGATGACGCACATATTTTTATGACGAAAGAGCAGATTACCGAAGAAATCAAAAAAATAGTAACTCTGATTCATGAAGTCTATTCCTTTTTTGGATTTTCCTTTCATGTGGAATTATCCACCCGTCCCAAAAACAGTGTTGGAAGCGATGAGGAATGGAATCTGGCAACCGATTCACTGGAAAAGGCCATAAAAGAAATGAATATTCCATATTGTGTTAACGAGGGTGATGGCGCATTTTACGGGCCAAAGCTGGATTTTCACCTGAAAGATTCCCTCGGAAGGACCTGGCAGTGCGGTACCATTCAGCTGGATTTTCAGCTTCCCCGTCGTTTTCATGCCGAATACATTGGTGCGGATGGAGAAAAACATTGTCCAATTATGATTCATCGGGTTGTTTTTGGCTCGCTGGAGCGATTTATCGGCATACTTACCGAGCATTACGGCGGAAAATTCCCGGCCTGGCTGTCTCCGGTACAGGTAAAGCTGCTTCCGGTTTCCGACAAATTTCTCCCTTATACCAAAAAAGTGGAAAAACTGCTTTCTACTCATGGGATTCGAACAGAAACAGATGAACGAACAGAAAAGCTTGGCTACAAAATCCGTGAAGCCCGGCTGGATAAGGTTCCTTATATGATGATATGCGGGAAGAAAGAAGAGGAAAACCAGACCGTATCCTTCCGATGCCGGGATAGCAGTCAGGAAAAGGAACAGCCGGGAGAAATTACCCTTGAACAGGCAATTAAAATGATAAAAGAAAGCATATAGTAATAAATACACAAAATCTTTTATTGGATTCACAGGAGTTTTTACAGAAAAAACACTTGCGAAATCCATATTCTGGTGTTATAATGCTTTCGTATACCGTAGATTAAAGGAGTGGGCGAAAGCCCACTCTTACTTTTTGCCTCACGCGATATTCGTCCCGTGATGCTTTCTGCGGAAAAGGATGCGCGGATGCGCAGCGGAAAGAAGGTGAGATACAACATGAAAAAAACAGAGATTGTTGAAAGAACAGAGAAGCTGGTGATGCCGATTATTGAGGAAAATCACTTTGAACTGGTTGATGTGGAGTATGTGAAAGAAGGTGCCAACTGGTATTTGCGGATTTACGCAGATAAAGAAGGCGGTATCAATATTGATGACTGCGTATTCATCAGCCGCGCTCTGGAAGAAAAACTTGATGAAGAAGATTTTATCAAAGATGCTTATATTCTGGAGGTAAGCTCTCCGGGGCTTGGAAGACCGCTGAAAAAGGATAAGGATTTCCGGAGAAATCTCGGAAAAGATGTAGAAGGGAAGTTCTATAAAGCGCAGAATGGACGCAGAGAGTTTGAGGGGACACTGAAAGCATTTGACGAAGAAAACGTCACAATTGAAATAGATCATTCAGACACAGTGATAAGCCGAAAGGATATTGCAATGATTCGTCTTGCAATCGACTTTTGATCTCAGGTTAGGAGGATTTAAGAAAAAATGAATGAATTAATCGATGCTCTCAATGAGTTACAAGCAGAAAAAAACATTGAAAAAGAAGTTATCATGCAGGCTATTGAGGATTCCTTAGTGGCTGCCTGCAACCGTGACTTTGGAAAAAATGCCATCGTAAAAGTCAACATGGACCGTGAAACAGGCGCCATGACCGTATTTGTTGAAAAAACGGTTGTGGAAGAGGTGGAGGATTCCTCCAATCAAATCAGTCTTGAAGAC
>JALEIY010000028.1 GCA_022769785.1 Eubacterium sp. | reverse complement strand
CTGCTGGCACATACATTACCTCTGACAAACGGAATTACCACAACTTTTGTAGACCCGGAAGTGGAAGGCTCTTTTGAAGCAGCCATTCAGGAAAATACCAAAGCACTTTATGTTGAAACTCTTGGCAACCCGAACTCCAATCTGGTCGATTTGGAAGAGCTGGCAAAGATTGCACATAAGCATAATATTCCACTGGTTGTGGATTCTACCTTTGCAACTCCATTTCTCATTCGTCCGATTGAATACGGAGCAGATATCGTTGTTCATTCCGCAACCAAGTTTATCGGCGGACATGGAACGGCAATCGGCGGCGTAATTATTGACAGTGGTAATTTTGACTGGAAGGCATCCGGTAAATATCCATGGATTTCCGAGGCAAATCCAAGCTACCATGGAGTTGCTTTCACAGATGCAGCAGGACCGGCAGCCTTTGTTACCTATATTCGTGCGGTGATTCTTCGTGATACCGGTGCAACCTTATCTCCGTTCCATGCATTTTTATTCCTGCAGGGACTCGAAACCTTATCCCTTCGCGTGGAGCGCCATGTAAGCAATGCACTGAAAATTGTTGAGTATCTGTCAAATCATCCGCAGGTAGAGGCAGTCCATCACCCATCTCTGCCAACGGAACCGAGTCATGAGCTTTACAAAAAATACCTGCCAAATGGCGGCGGCTCAATTTTTACCTTCGAGATTAAAGGGGATGCGAAGACCGCCCAGGATTTCATTGATAATCTTGCGATTTTCTCACTGCTTGCCAATGTAGCGGATGTAAAATCCCTCGTGATTCATCCGGCAACAACAACACACAGCCAGTGCACAGAGGAAGAGCTTCTTGATCAGGGAATCAAGCCAAATACAATCCGTCTTTCCGTCGGTATCGAGAAAGTGGAAGATTTGATTGCAGCACTGGATACCGCATTTGAAGCAGTAAAATAAAGATAATAGGACCCTTTCATAAAAAGTGAAAAATCCGTGGCTTGTCTGCCGCGGTTTTTTCACTTTTTGCTTCATTTCTTGTTTTTTGTGTGTGAATATGGTATTCTTCCTTTAATATTGGAAACATGAAGTAAGTATTTTTGAGGAATTACCATGAAATTAAAAGATTTGTTTATTAATGTGATGTTCCATGGGGGATTGGAGAAAGAAGAATTTCAGAATGTAGAAGAGTCACTGACGGATAAAAACAGTAAAATGTTATTTCTTACCGGATGCATTTGTATGCTGTTATTTATTGGTATGTTTCTCAGTACATTTTTTGCTGCGAAAACAGATATAATGGAAGAGTTGCGTGTGAGAAGTCGGTTGATTTATGCCATGATGATTATTGTTTGTGGAATTACCATGATAGTCAGAGACCAACAAAGACATCATAACAATCGATTTGTTATATTTGAGTGGTATCTCTTTTTGTCGATTTTGTATGGCTTTGCCATTTGGGCAGGAACCTATAATCAACCATATAATCCGAGTATTACTTTTTTCGTTTTCCTGTTTGCCCTGCCTCTTTTGATTGTAGACCGTCCGATTCGATTATGCATTTATTTAATTATGGTTTCCTGTGTTTTTATTTTCTGCTCTGTTCAAACGAAAACAACGGAGATTTTTGAACTGGATTTTTTGAACTGCCTTTGTTTTTTATATTTAAGTATTTCTTTAAGCGTGATTATGATGATATCAAAATACAAAGAGGCAGCACAGAAAATAAAGATAGAAGAACAACGAGACCGGGATGATTTAACCGGGTTATGGAATAAAGCGGCAATAGAACGGGAAGTTTGCAGATGTCTGGCAGCAAAAGAAAAAGGGTTTCTTCTTATTATAGATATTGATAATTTTAAGCAAATCAACGACCATTATGGACATTTGTTTGGAGACGCTGTTCTTTCTGCTTATGCAAAATCTCTGGAAGAAGTCTTTCATGAATCGTCTCTGATAGGACGATTTGGTGGAGATGAATTTATTTTGTTCATAAAAAAAGATTCTTTTGATGAGGTGCTCCGATTATTTGAAAAAGGAGAAAAGATACGGAAGACCATGATTAATTTTCCGATTCATGACGGAATGCATCTTACCACGAGTGCAGGAGCTGCTTATTTTAATGGATATGACCGGGATTACAGAATGTTACTTCAATTAGCTGACCAGGCCCTTTATGAAGTAAAGCAGGATGGAAAAAATCAAATCCGATTAAAAAATTAAACGCCATGGGAAATGTGTCGATGTGTATTGCTCTGAATGGGCAAAAGGAAGAAGAATGTCATCCCGAAATCGGATGAGGTTCTTTTTTTTATAAATATATTTTTATTTTTCTGTCATAAAAAAATATTTGTGTAAATAGAAATAGTACTATGTGGATAAAAAATATTAACAGGTAACATTTTTGAAGAATTTATTAAAAAAAACTACGAAAAGTTTCGGGAAATGACCGTGATGTGACTTTTGGGGTATATAATCTAACCAGAAAATCAAAAAGTACAGGTTTTTAAGTGTAAGGATGAATCAGTATGAAGAAAAAACAGACATTTATTATTGAAGTAATCGATACAAAAGATTCTACCTGGCAGGGAAAAGTGAGCTGGGTAGATGGGAAGAAGGAACAGACCTTTCGCAGCGTCATGGAACTGCTTCGGCTGGTAGATTCTGTTGTGGCGCAGGACGAAGAAGAACATCTTGGTGGAAAATCTTTTTAAGTATATTATTCGGGAAAGAAGAAGATGCAGAAGATAAAATTACAGTTATTTGGAAGGTTTTGTGTTCAGTCAGATAAGGGCATACTCACCGAAGAGATGATTTCATCGAATCAGATGATAAAGCTTTTGGTCTATATACTGATTTACCGGGAACGGATTTTGTCTCATCAGAATCTGATTGAGGTTTTTTGGGATAACGATTCCAAAAATCCGAAAGGCGCTCTGAAAAATCTTGTCTACCGTCTTCGAAATACTCTCAGGCTACTGGGAGAAGAAGAATTTATCTCAACCCTTCCGGAAGCGTATCAGTGGAATCCGGAGATTACGGTGGAAACGGATTATGAACAGTGGGAAGAATTGCTGGCAGAGCTAAAAACAACGGTGGATGCGACCAGAAAAGAAGAAATATGTGTCAGAATTATTGAAGGTTATCATGGCAATATCACCTCCCGGGTGGCGAATGAATCATGGATTCTGGCGAGAGTCATGGGATATCAATCCGGTTATCTGGATACGGTAAAAACGTTATGTGGACTGTTGGAACAGCAAAAGCGCTGGGCTGAGATAGAAGTCTTTTGTAATCAGGCTATGAAGGTTGATTCGCTGGATGAAGATATTCACTGTATGTTTCTTCGGAGCCTTTACGGACAGAATAAATACGATCTGGCAAACTTACACTATGAAAAAATAAACAAACATTTTTATGAGAGTATGGGTAATTACTACCCGGAAAAGCTGCGGGAGGAATATCAGAAGCTTCTTGCAGAAAACAGCGACATGGAATCTGATACAGAGGAAGTTCTGAAGGAACTTGCTTCCAAGGAAGAAGAAAAAGGAGCATTTGTTTGTGATTATCAGGTGTTTCGGCAGATTTATCAGATGGAGACAAGAAGGCTGAAGCGACTTGGTATAGCAGAATATATCATGTTTCTGACGCTCAAAAGAAAGAGCAGATTATATCAGGGGACAGCAGTTGACTCTGTTCTCGAACAGGGCATGACGACTCTGGAGGAACAGCTTCGTAACTCGCTTCGCGTGGGAGACGCGATAACGAGGTACAGTAAAACGCAGTTTATTGTAATGCTTCCGGCCTGTACCTATGAATCGGGGATTAAGGTTGGTAAGCGTATAGAAAAGCAGTTTATGAGTACCGGTAAAAAATTACGACTGGAGCTTAAGGTGGAACTGCAGGAAATAAATGCATATGATTGAGAGTGAAAAAAATGGAAAAAGCAGAAAATGAAAGCAGAAGTTATCCAATGAATGGGATTCGTCTTTGTATTGACCGTGAAGGGGAAAGAATTGCGGGAAGGATGTACAGTAAAATGTCAGAAACCCCAATTCCCTTTGAAAGCAGCAGTAATATGCTTTTGGCAGCGGATGACTTTTTCGATAAACAGGGATATCCGCAGCGCTTTCTGGAACCGAGGAGCTTTCTGAATAATAAGGAGACATACAGCAGCTTTCGTTATCCGAA
Source organism: Eubacterium sp. (assembly GCA_022769785.1). GTDB lineage: Bacteria > Bacillota > Clostridia > Lachnospirales > Lachnospiraceae > Anaerobutyricum. The sequence goes on along the minus strand of JALEIY010000028.1, from coordinate 4,425 downwards.
GGCAGTGATGTCAGATACAGAGATTATGGAACAGGAAGGAAAATGCGATACCCTTGATGTATTTGTACAGTCCAGAAGAAAAGCCGGATGGCAGGGAATCGTTTTTAAACCGGTTGGACAGTTTGTTGGAGAATTTAACAGTGAGTTGGAATTGCTTATGATATTGGAAAAGGAAATGAAAAAGCAGGAACCTGAAAAGAAAGGATGAGGAGTCTATGAAACAGATAAAGCATTTGACGACAATGATATGTATCGCTTTGATGGCTCTGGCCGTTTTCTGGACAATACAAAAAGAGGCTCTGGCGGACACGAAGCCGGGAAGTATCACGGTTCGGCTGCATGAGCTGAAAACTCCAAAGAAAGATGTGAAGTTTACAGCATATTTCGTTGGTGGATGGAATGCAGCGGAAGGAAAATGGGAGCTGGATGAGAGCCTTGCACAGACAGGAGTGGATTTGGAGAATCTGACTTCTGCAGATGAGTTGGAAATCGCAGCGAGAAAGCTGATAATGAAAGGAAATCTCGAAGAACTTGAAGCGGTGAATGGTCAGACCGATGATTCCGGAACCATGGTTTTATCGGATTTGAAATGGGGGATTTACCTCCTGAAGCAGCAATCCGGAGAAGAGGTATACGGAACCGTTTCACCATTCCTTGTAACGATTCCTTCCTTTGATGAGGACGGAACCAGAACCATTGACCTGACAGTGGAACCGAAAGCGCAGGCTCCAATCAAAAAAGAAGCCGGAAGAATTGAAGTGACAAAAAGAGTCGGATATCTTGACCCGGAGCTTTTTGAAATCGTAGACCTGATTCCGGAGGATGCTACTTATTACGTTGGAATCTTTCGGGACAGACAGGGATATATTCCATATGGAACCAATTATATCAAACCGATTCATATGAAAGGTATCAGCACCGGAACCGCGGTATTCAGCGAACTGGAAGCAGGAACCTATTACATATTTGAGACAGACAGTAAAGGAAATGTTTATCAGCCGGATGAGTTACAGCCGGGCGAACCGTATTCCTGGATCTGTCAGGTGGAAGACGGAAGTACGCAGGAAATCACACTGGATGGAAAAGCAAATACTCCGGCAGGAAAAGTTGGATTTTACAATCTGTACTATGACCTTCCGGAAGATTACCGTTATAAAGCCTCCATTAATATCGAAAAAAAGGTTCTTAATGAAAATGAGGAACAGATAGAGGTGACCGATACCTTTTATGCAGGAATCTTTCGGGATAAAGAAGGAACCGACCTGTATCAGGTAGCAGAGCTTGCCCAGAATGATACCGTTACCATCAGCGTTCCGCTGGGAGGAGAGGACGGACAGGAGCCGATTACCTATTATATTTTTGAAACCGATAAAGATGGAAATCTTCTGGATAAGAGTACATTTCCATATGAGGTCAGCGGAGAAGACAGCGTGGACGTAACAAAAGGAAATCTCATTGGAGATGTTTCTCTGACCAATGTCAAACAGGAAACAGAAGAATCCACTGAAATAGAAGAAGAGGATGGGGATGATTCGGATAATTCCGATGGATCCAATAATTCCGATAACTCAAAGAAATCAACGAAGAAATCTTCTTCCAGAAAAACGGGAGATGATACACCGATTACACTCTATGTTATAATGCTTGCAGTCGCTATTATGGCGGTCGTAATTCTGACTCGCAGCCGAATTCTGAAGGGAAGAAAGAAACATGAGTAGGAAAGAAATGAATATACTGAAAAAACTGAGCCGCCAGGAATTGATGGAGATGCTGATTGAATCAGAAAAGCGTGTCCGTCAGCTGGAAGAAGAACTGGCTGAGGCGAAAGAGCAGTTGGAGGATCGAAGAATTCAGATTGAGAATTCCGGTTCTATCGCAGAGGCGGCACTGAAGCTAAACGGGATATTCGAAGTGGCGCAGGCAGCGGCAAATCAGTACCTTGAAAATCTGGGGGTACCGACCGGAGCAGAAGAAACTCCGGAAAAACCGACAGCTTTGGAATCACAGCAAATGGAAACCGGAAGGGAAGAAGAATGAAAAACAAGCAAACACCTCCGATTCCTCCGCTTGAAGAACTGGAAGCGGAGCTACAGCGGATAAAATATAATAAAAGATATGGAAGAGTTCTTCGCAGCACCATAAATACCCTTGTGGTAGTTGCCGCCATAGCGATTCTGATAGCGGTTCTTGTGTTTCCGGTGCTGAGAATTCACGGCTCGTCCATGACTCCAAGCCTGTATGATGGAAACCTGGTCGTGTGCCTTAAAAATTCCAGTTTTCAGGTTGGAGACAGCATCGCATTTTATTATAATAATAAGATTCTGGTAAAAAGAGTGATTGCCCGTTCAGGAGAATGGGTGGACATTGATGAGGATGGTTACGTATATGTAAATGGAACCAAACTGGATGAACCTTATGTGGAGGATCATGCACGGGGAGAATGTGATATCACACTCCCGTATCAGGTTCCGGAAGGAAGAGTGTTTGTCATGGGAGACCACAGAAGCGTTTCCGTAGACAGCCGGAGCACCAGTGTAGGATGTGTTTCGGATGAACAGATTGTAGGAAGATTATTGGTTCGGGTCTGGCCTTTAAAGGAATTCGGACTGATTAAACACTGATTTTTGGAAAAGGAGGGAATCCAAATGGGAAAAGCGTTTTTTAATAAAACTGCCGCTCTTCTGCAGGCAAAGCACAAACGCAAACAATGGCAGAAAATCGTGATTTCCTTATCTCTGGTGGTGGCAATGGTCACCAGCGGTCTGCTGATTCATCCGGCAATCACCATGGAGAGAAAAGCTGTCTGCGGAGAGGAAGAGCATACACATTCCAAAGAATGTTATGAAAAACGCCTGATTTGCGATAAAGAAGAAAAGAGCAAAGAGGACAGTGCCGGACAGGAAGAAGGCGCAGAAGCGGTTGAAGAACATAAACATACCGATTCCTGTTATGAAGAGGTTTTGACCTGTAAGAAAAAGGAGCACAAACATACCGAAGCGTGTTACCCGAAGGAGACAGAGGCAAAAGAGGAAACGGTGAAATCCGGCGAAGACGAAACAAAAGAAAAGCCGGACAGCACAGAAGCAAAGAAATCTGAGGAATCCTCAGAAAGTACCACAGAGGCAAAGAAGGAAGAAACCGGTACTTCTGAAGAAAAATCAGAAGAAACAACAGAAGATAAAGAAAAACCGGAAGAAGCAACGGAAGAAAAAATCGAAGCCCGTGTTCTTACCGCCAAAGGCGAGGACTACAGCATAGAGGTTTCGTGTCCGGCCGAAGCAAAGATTCCGGCTGAAGCAGAACTTAAGGTTCAGGAAATCAAACAGGATAAAAATAAAAAAGAATATACAGATTACCTGGAACAGGCACAGAAAGCCGTTAAAAAAGAGGCATACAAAACCGTCTCTTTTGCAAGATTCTTTGATATCTCCTTTGTGGTTGACGGAAAAGAAATCGAGCCGGCAGCAAAGGTCGAAGTGAAAATCACCTATGACAAGAAAGTGGAGGTGCCTGAAACCGGTGAAGTCAAATCCATACACTTTGGTGATAAGAAAACAGAAGTGTTAAACGTTAAAACCAATGAGGAAGATGGCAAAGTTGACCAGGTGAAGTTCGATGCAGACAGTTTTTCCGTTTACGCAGTGATTGGTACGGAAACCCTGACCGGAGATGTGCTGACTGCAGACAGTAAAACCTACACGGTTACAGTAACCTATGGTGCTGATGCAGAAATCCCTGCCGGAGCAGCCCTTAAAATTACCGAGCTTAAGGAAGGCTCTCAGGAATATGCACAGGCAAAGGCTCTGGTAACCGAGAAGAAAAAAGCAGAAAACAAGTTCTTCGATGTTTCATCGATGGGACTGGACGCCTTAGACATCTCGATTGTTGATAAAGACGGAAAAGAAATGGAACCGGCAGCACCGGTCGGTGTGAAGATTGAAAGAAAGAGCCTGCCGGAGAATGTGGATGAGCAGGACTTACAAAATACGATGGAAGTGGAGCATATCGATGAAAGCTCCGGAAAAGCCGTCGCTTACAAGGTCGCAGATACCAATAATCAGACCTCTGGCACCGTTTCCATTGACAAATCCGGCGCAGTTGCAGAATTTCAGGTTGGCTCCTTTTCCAGCTTTGTAATCACATGGGGAAATGATGACAGTGCAACCGTATATTTTGTAGACCAGGATGGAAACGAAATCACAACAAATGCTACCTTAATGGAAACTTTAGCGGCTGTTTCGGAATCTGGACAGATAGCGGCAGAGCTTGACTTAAGTAAATATGCAATTGATAACTATACATTCCAGAATGTGCAGCTCGTCCATAAAGGCATTGAGTATCCAAAGGGAGAAACGATTGGGAATAAGCTAAAACCCGTTGCAGATGCAGATGGCAATGTAAAATGGCAGTATACCTACACCACGA
>JALEIY010000208.1 GCA_022769785.1 Eubacterium sp. | reverse complement strand
TGAAAAAACAGATTTCTGTACAATAAAATATTCCGATATCCCTGATATTAAAGAAGACGGTTCCGAAAGCATCCGCTATGACAACCCTGATTTTCCGGTTTTTTGCAGACGGAATAAAATCATAGGAAAAAGTGTATTCGTGGGGATGTCCGTACACTGGCACAGCGATGTGGAATTTATCGTTATGAAAAAAGGCAGCGCATTCTATCAGTTAAACGGCTACACAGTCAGGCTTGATGAAGGCGATGGGATTTTTGTAAATTCCCGACAGCTTCATATGATAATTGCCGGTGATGATGACAGTCTCCTTGACTGCATTATTTTTCATCCCATCATTTTATGCTCATCAAAGCATGTGGAGGAAAAATTCGTATATCCCGTGATTTCAAATGACTCCGTGCCTTATTTCCTGCTACATCATAACATCCCCTGGGAAAAGGAGGTTCTTTCCAGGCTGAGCAGCCTGTATGAGCTCTCCTGTGAAGGCGATTGCGAGCTTGAAATGATGAAAACAATTCATGAAATCTGGAATCTCCTTTATCATAACATTCCCCGGCAGCCTTCAAAGAAATATACCTATGACGGTGGTTTTGAAATCACAAAAAAGATGATTGCCTATATTCAGGAGCATTATGCGGAAACCATCACCCTTGATATGCTGTGCCGGGCAGGCGGGGTAGGACGGACAGCCTGCACAAAATTATTTCAGAAATATGCTAACACCACACCGATTAATTATGTGAGACATTACCGAGTGGCAAAAAGTATCGAGCTTCTGCAAAACAGCGATATGCCGGTCACACAGATTGCCTGTGAAACCGGATTTTCCGGTTCCAGCTTTTTTGCAAAAACATTTAAGGAAATCACCGGAATAACACCGGGACAGCTGAAAAAGGGAGGATGGACTGATGCTTAGACGGATTTTCGGCAAATATCTGTTTGTCTGTAAGACCCGTATTATCCGCAGCTTTACTTATAAATTTGATGTATACGGCAATATCCTTATGCAGACGATTATTATGATAACTACTTCCTTTTTCTGGAAAGCACTGTTTGGCAGCACAACCTTCGGCAACGGCATCACCGCAGACAGCATGATGACCTATACGGTCATGTCCTCGGTTCTTTCCGTGCTGTTTATCACCGGTGTGGAAAAACGGATACAGCAGAGTGTGGAAAAAGGAACCATTGCCACAGATATGATGCGCCCGGTCAATGTGTTCGGCATCTTTTTTGCCGAGGACCTTGGAAATGTTACGGCTCTTCTGGTGCAAAATCTTTTCCCGATTCTGCTCATTGGAAGTCTCCTTGTGAAAGTCCCTGTCATCGCTTCTTTGTCAGCCATTCCCCTGTTTGCGGCAAGTCTTATCCTTTCTATGTCCATTAACTGGCTGATTGCGGCACTCTTTGGAATGTGGGCATTTACGGCAATTTCCATGGATGCACTTTTTCAGGTAAAAAAGCATCTCATACGACTTTTATCCGGCAGCATTATTCCCATATGGTTTTTCCCGGAATGGCTTGCCAGAATATTGAATATGTTACCCTTTGTATATATTTATCAGCTTCCTCTCGATATTTACATCGGGAGCAGCACAACGGAAGAAATCTGTCACCGTATGCTCATACAGCTTGTATGGGTCTTACTACTATCTCTCATTTTTTATGCACGTTCCAGAAGTGTGCTGAAAAAAATTCTGGTTCAGGGAGGATAACACCGTGAAAAAACTATTTTCTGCTTTCGCCTACTATATGGATGTTACTCTTTGCAGTATAAGAATGGCAGTGCTTACTATAATTGAATATCCCTCAAATATTCTCGGCTGGATGATTTCCAATCCCATCCAGTTTATTCTCGGTTTTGCCACGATAAAATTTGTTGTCGCACAATTTGGTTCCATTAACGGCTGGAACTACGGACAGCTTGCATTTTTATATGGAATTTCCGTTATTTCTCATGCTCTCTCCATGATATTTTTCATACAGGGCTGGTTTATGGGATTTTTTGTGATAGAAGGGGATTTTGACCGTTTTCTCACAAGACCTATGGGGGTTTTATATCAGTTTTTCTTTACCAATATCAATATCGGCGGCATTACAGACCTTATCCCGGGGATTCTTGTGTTTGGTTATGGCTGCATAAAAACCGGCTTTTCATTCACTCTGTCCAATGTAATTGGAATCCTAATTCTGCTCATCGGTGCCACCCTAATCCGGGGCGGGATTTACATTTTGCTTGGTTCCACCTCATTGTGGACAAAAAGCGCCAATGATTTCGGGCAGTATACCCAGGAAATATTTGATAAGACCACCATGTATCCGCTGTCCATATACCCTGAAACCATGCAGCTAATCCTGACCTTCCTTTTGCCGGTGGGCTGGGTATCTTTCTATCCTGCCGCTTCACTGCTGGGAATCGAAACGACCTTTTCGGCAGGCGGCATGGAGGTATGGATTACGCTTTGTGCCGGTGTACTCATTATGCTGATTGCCAGATTTGTATTTCATACCGGACTTCGCAATTATGAAAGTGCAGGGAACTGACAGAAAGGAAACATATGATAACAGTAAGAAATTTATATAAAGAATATCAGATAACAAAAAAGGGAAAAGGACTCAGCGGCACCTTAAAGGCCCTTTTCAGAAATGAAAAACAGATAATAAATGCGGTAAACGGTCTTGATTTTCATGTGGCTCCGGGGGAAATCGTGGGATTCATCGGGCCAAACGGCTCAGGAAAGAGTACGACGATAAAAATGATGACAGGAATCCTCACGCCGACATCCGGTGAAGTGCTTATCGACGGAAGAAATATCGCGAAGTACCGGAAAGAAGTGGTGCGTGATATCGGGGTCATATTCGGGCAGCGAACCCAGCTTAACTGGGATTTACGACTGGAAGAAAGCTTTGAGCTCCTTCGCCACATTTACCAGATAAATAAAAAGGACTACCGGGAAACTCTTGCGCTTATGGACTCAATTCTCGGCATTGGGGCACTTTTAAATAAACCGGTGCGGCAAATGTCTCTGGGCCAGAGAGTAAAGGGCGACCTCACGGCTGCCATGCTTCACTCTCCCAAGGTTCTTTTTCTTGACGAGCCAACAATCGGACTTGATGTCGGCTCCAAATATGCGCTTCGCAAATTTATAAAAGAAATCAACGCATTAAAAGGAACTACGGTTATCCTCACCACCCACGACCTGGGTGATATTCAGGAGCTTTGCGAAAGGCTGATTATCATCAATAACGGTACCATGGTAGAGGACGGTAATCTCTCGGACATCGTGGACCGAATTGCCCCTTACCGCACCCTTGTGGTTGAATATTATGATGACACTGTCCCAAAGCACCCGAAAGCCCGGATTCTGTCTGCGTCCGACAATATTGTCCGCTATAAATTTATGAAATCGGATATGACCGCCGCAGAACTGATAAATGACCTGTCTGCTCTCCACCCGATTAAAGATATCGGCATCGAGGAAGCGGGCATTGATGACATTATCCGTATTGCCTACAATTCCAGTTCCCAGCCGCTGTGAAACGCCTGAAGGCTGTCGCCCATGATTTCTTTCATGATATCAAAGGCTTTCTGCCCGGTGCAGTGTCCGGTATAAAACAGGGCTCCGGTTTGCTTCAGCCGTGCGGCGGTTTCCCGGATATATGCAGTCTCTTCTTCGGTGTAATCCATTTTTTTCACCATGTGGAAGCCACTGATTACAATATCCGGGTATCCCCCAAACAGTTCATCATATCGGGCAAGAATACTTAAAATGCCATTATGGGCACAGCCTGACAGCAGAATATGCCGGCTTCCCTGGGTGATTACAAGGCATTGCTCATGGACAAAGGTATCCTGTACAAATGTATCCCCGACTTTCTCTTTCAGATGCTGATTGCTCCACTTCGGATAATTTTTTTCATTAAAATCCGAAAACAGGAAGAGTTCGTCGTCGATTCGCAGATTGCCTGTCACCCGGATAATCTGCGGTAATTCCAGAATCGTTTTATCAATACCAATATACTTTTCATTTCGGGAGGACAGATGATAATACTCTCCTCCCACAGAATCCTTCAAATATATGGCAGCGTCCGGATTCTGCCCGGCAAAAGCCAGAAGCCCTCCGGCATGGTCATAATGTCCGTGGCTTAAAATACAGGTATCCACCTGCTTTACATCAACGCCCAGCATGTCGGCATTTTGAAGGAACAGAGCCGTGGCCCCGCTGTCCACCAGCAGCTTATGGCAGGCTGTCTCAATGTAAAAACTCAGCCCGTGTTCATTGAGGCATTTTCCGTTTTTGGTATCTTCCACCAGGTTGGTAATCTTCATGACTTACTTTCTCCTTCTTATTCTCTCCCAGCGCTCTTCATTTTTCAGAAAACCATAGGTTTCTTCATCCCGAAAACATTTCAGAAGATTATTTTTCAGTTCTTTGAGAAAGGTTTCATCCAAATCCTTAAATTTCATATGTTCATAAAGTGGGGAACGGGTGAAGCTGTTGATATCATCCACATGCTCCAGCATCTGCTCCATGATATCCGGGAGGCTTTCCCGGTTTTTCTCTATCGTTGCAATCTCTAACTGGCTGGCTGCCTCACGATATTGTCCCATTTCAAAGCATTTTGTCAGTTCCAGAAGCTTATCCGCCAGAAAATGTGCCTTCTCATAATTCTTTTCTTTTATGGCAAGGACAAAAAGTCCCTGTATTGTAGCACTTACCATCTGGTAATCTGCAAACAGAAGCTCTTCGTACGCCTGGTATGCCTCGCTGATACGATTCATTTCACTGTATATCTGAGCCTGTTTTCTTTTTCGTTCCGGATTCTGCAGAGAAAAAAAGGAAAGATACTTCTCTGCCTTTTCAAACTCATTTTTTCTTATGTATAATCCGAATAAAGAATCGGCAGCTCCCTGCCGAATTGTCTCATCCTTACTCTCCAACGCCTGCTCGTACCATGCACAAATCATATCGTCGTATTTATCCTGGTCCGGTACATCGCCAATGATTCTTCCTGCATCTAAAATCACCGCAAGCTGCCAGATAAGTTTTTCACAACCAGGGTACTGCTGCAGCATTTTCCCTGCCCAGTCAAATACCTCTTCATAGCTTTTTTCTTCCAACAAATGGTTTGCCTGATTGATAATATCGTTTATCTCTTCATCTGTCAGTTTCTCCCGAAAAGACAGCAGGTCATCTGTCGTAATCTCCAAAAGTCTTGCGATGGGTGCCAGAAGCGAAATATCCGGAAGGGAAACTCCTCTTTCCCATTTGTTTACTGCCGGTGCAGTAACTCCCAGACGAAATGCCATCTCTTCCTGCGTCAGCTTTTTCTGTTTTCGATATTTACGGATTACCTGTCCTAATTGCATTTCCATGCCTCCTCACTGTTTTTCGCCGGCTTTTGCTGCCATCAGAATAACATAAAATACAGGCTTATCACAATTGAACAGGTATTAAATATTCATCACAAAATGTAACTGCTGTTCATATTCACAGGGCATTTATGTACATATCCTGATAATTTGATACCAAAACAGGGAAGTATCATTTCTGATTGATATTCAGATACTTTTTAAGTTCTTTCCAGTTATCTGTCATGCTTTTTTTCGGTGCCTTAATAAAGTAAAACTGCATACTGACTGGTTTTCCGGCTACCGGGAAAGTGTTTCCGCCGGATTCCTTCCATGGATATTCCGATGTCCAGTCTGTACCGTCAAAGAAAATCGGGTCTCTGTCCTTCGCCGGCCAATATGCCACAAAATACGCGGTATAGGCCTTATGAGGAGCCGTATC
>JALEIY010000225.1 GCA_022769785.1 Eubacterium sp. | reverse complement strand
CAACCGCCTCTTCGTCTTTTCCCGCAGCACTCTGACATTCTCCTTTCAGACGATAGTACATGACATTGGTATCATCTTTTTCCAGAAGTCTATCATAAATCTCCACCGCTTTATTATATTCTCCCAGGCAATAATAACTTTCCGCCAGATAGCAGTTCATATCTTTATTCATTTCGTCGGAAAAAAGCGCACGTTTTCCGAGAGCCTCTTCGAAATATTGTATGGATTTTGTATAATCTTCTTCTCCGAAATACAGCAGCGCATCTTCCCGCATCTGCGTTTTCTGTTCGTACATATTCCACTGATAGTAACCAAATCCCAACACAATTGCCAGAAAAATGATAACTCTTCGAATTATTTTAGCCATGAAACTACCCCCTGTGATGATTTCTTGTATAGTTTATCGTATTTTATTTTAATGTGCAAGAGGCAAACCGAATGATACACAAGGCGAAAAAAAGGCATCCTTTCGGATGCCTCTGTAATCGTAAGATTATTTTCTCAGACCTAACTGCTCAATTAATGTTCTGTAACGATTAATATCTTTGCTCTTTAAATATGCAAGAAGGTTTCTTCTCTGACCTACCATCTTCAGAAGACCTCTTCTGGAATGATGATCCTTTGGGTTCTCTTTAAAGTGAAGCTGAAGGTCGTTGATTCTTGCGGTAAGGATTGCAACCTGTACTTCCGGTGAACCTGTGTCGCCTTCACTTCTGCCATACTTTGCAATCAGTTCCTGTTTCATTTCCTTTGTTATCATGTTATTTTCCTCCTTTAATATAAAACACCTTTACGAAGACAAGGTCGGAGTTTATCCATATCCTGGCAAAGGTTACCGTGCTTTTTGCACCTGTGACAGTTTATCATATACCTGTGTGTTTGTAAAGATTTTTTTGATTTTTTCGGATACTTCTTACTGTTTATTCATTTCCAAGCTTCACCAACAGCTTTTGAAAATAGTCCGGTAACGGTGCTTCAAATTCCATATACTGCCCTGTTCTCGGATGAATGAATCCTAGAACTCTCGCATGAAGACACTGTCCTTCCAGACCTCCCGCAGCATTTTTCGGTCCATAAATACTGTCACCTAAAAGCGGATGTCCGATGCTGGCCATATGCACACGAATCTGATGGGTTCTTCCGGTCTCAAGCTGGCATTCGATGTGATTAAAACGATGATTCAGATGATGAAGTACCCTGTAGTGAGTGACTGCTCTTTTTCCGTTTTTGTATTCCACTGCCATTTTTTTACGGTCTGCAGGACTTCTGCCGATTGGCGCGTCCACAGTTCCGCTTTCTTCTTTAAAATTATGATAGACAATGGCCTCGTATTTTCTTGTAATGGAATGTTCCTTAAGCTGTTCTGCAAGGCTTTTATGGGCCAGGTCGGTTTTGCAGACCACGAGAACTCCGGTAGTATCTTTGTCAATTCGGTGTACGATTCCCGGGCGGAGCACTCCGTTGATGCCGGAAAGATGATTGGCACAGTGCGCCAGCAGTCCATTGACCAGAGTTCCGCTGTATCGGCCCGGACAGGGATGAACCACCATATCTTTGGGTTTATTTATGAGAATCACATCTTCGTCCTCATAAAGGATGTCAAGCTCCATCGGTTCTGCTAGTACCTCGAGTTCCTTTAATGGTGGAATCACTATCATAATCTGGTCATCGGCCCGCAGTCTTACTCCTGGTTTTGCATTTTTTTCATTTAAAAGAACCTGCCCGCCTTTTATCAGCTTCTGAATATATGCTCTTGACTGTTCGCTAAGCTCTCCTGCCAGAAACTGGTCCAGCCGCATTCCTTCCTGTTCCGGCAAAATATTATAAAAATATTTTTCTTCCTTCATGACCGCATCCTCATTTTACCTTTTTAGGAAATATTTTCTCAAAATCTTCGTCGCTGTAATAAAACATCACGAGAAGTACCATCGCGACAGCAGCACAGGTTACATAGATATCGGCCACATTAAATACCGGAAAGTCAATCAGCCGGAAATAGATAAAATCCACCACATAACCGTGCCATACCCGGTCAATCATATTGCCTATGGCTCCTGCGGCGATAAAAAACAACACCAGCTTCAGCCACAGAAAATGCTTTTCTTTCGGAAGCTTTGGCACAAAAACAGCTAAAAGAATAAGAACTGCCGCACCGAGCAGCAGGAAAATCCATTGTCTGTTCTGCAATATTCCAAAGGCTGCTCCTCTGTTTTCCACATATCGAAATTCCAATACGCCGGGAATCAGAGAAATGGGACCTCCATCCTTTAATACCGCTGCCGCCCAGAACTTTGTCAACTGGTCAACCAGAAGAAAAACAAGCATTCCAATGCTCACTTTCATTTTTTCTTTCATACAGATGCCTCCTGAGAAAGTGCCTGCGCCATCTCTTCTTCTGTCACATCCCGATGAATCGCCGCCTCACCAATTTTATCAAGCAAAACAAAATTTATCTGTCCATGTTCCATCTTTTTATCATGATGAGTTTCTTTTATCACATCCCTCATATCCAGTGAGGATGGCAGTTGTGGAAAATTAAAATAACTGTACAGTTCCCGGATTTCTCTGTACTCCTCTTCATTAATATACCTCCTGCTCCGAGAAATACCGGTTGCCAGCAGGGTTCCGATGGCCACACATTCTCCGTGTGTCAGAGAAAAACTCATCAGCTTTTCAAGGGAATGCCCGAGAGTATGCCCGAAATTCAGAAGGGCACGGATTCCTTTTTCTTTCGGGTCCTCCTCAACCACGGCCCGTTTAATCCGGCAGCTTCCCTCTACCATTTCAGCCATGGCCTCCGGCTTCCTTTCGGCGAGCTCTTCTTTGTGTTCTTTTATCCACTGATAATATGCCTTATCCCGGATGAGACCATGTTTTATGACCTCTCCAAGGCCGCTGTGATACTGTCGTTCTGACAGGGAGGTAAGCGTTCCAATATTAATATATACCAGCTTTGGCATATAAAATGCACCAATCATATTTTTATAAGACTGATAATCTACACCGGTTTTTCCGCCAATACTGCTGTCGACCTGGGCAAGGAGGCTGGTCGGGACCTGCACAAAATCAATGCCTCTTAAGTATGTCGCTGCGGCAAATCCCGTAAGGTCTCCGGTTACCCCGCCTCCAAGTGCCACAAGCATATCCTTCCGGTCAAATTCATGTTCTATCAGGAAGCTGTAAAGCTGATTAACCGTCTCGAGATTTTTACTGTCTTCTCCTTCCGGAAATACAAAGGTTTCCAGGATACGGCATTTTCCTTTCAGCCTGTCCTTTACTTCCTCACCAAAAATAGAACCCACATTTTCTTCCGTTACAATACAGACTTTTCTTTTTTCAATATCAAGTTTTTCCATTTCTGCCGCCAGCAAATCAAAGGAATCCGCGATGACAATGTCATAGGCTCTTTTCCCTTCGGCTTTTACTTCCAGTCTTTTTTCTGTCATGTCTTCATTCTCCTGATTAAAAAATCTGCGGTAAAATGTTTTTCCACATTTCACCGCAGCCCCGTTTCAATTCTTTTTAAAATTTGGTCAGTTCCGGAGAGAGCATGCTGTCACTGATAATCTCATCTCTTAAATCCCCGGATACCTCTATGTTGCCCGGAGCAACAATAAAGATGTTATTGGAAATTGCTTTTAATGAGCCGTCAACCGCAAAGCTTGCTCCACCGATAAAATCAATGATTCTCTGTGCCTGACTAATCTCAATACCTTCCAGATTCACTACAATCGTTTTTCCTTCTTTCAGGAAATCTGCCACGATTTGTGCTTCGTTAAATTCCTGTGGTTTAATTACCTTCACAATCTCACCTTCTTCCTGCTTTCCATGGAACGGGATTACTCTGCTTTCCGGCTCGTCCTGCTTTTCTTCCACTTCTTCCACCTCTTTTTTGCGGCGTCCAAAGGAAAGAATGGACTTTTTCGGTTGCTTTTCCTCTTCTTCTTCCTCGTAGTCCTCCTCATACTCTTCGTATTCGTCGGTCAGGTCGTCGTATTCCTCATCGTATCCGTCTTCCATTTCCTCGTTCTCATTGAACTTCATCATACTAAAGAACTTCTCGGCAATCTTTACCATTCCCATGTACCTCCCATTATTTATTATAATTACGTTCTCCGAAGATTCCGGTACCGACACGAACCATGGTGGCACCTTCCTCAATCGCAATTTCATAATCATTTGTCATGCCCATTGATAAAATGTCCATATCTACATTATCAATGTTTTTCTCCCGAATGTCAACAAATAATTCATGTAATTTTTTAAAATAACAGCGATTTTCTTCCGGATTTTCTACAAATGGGGCACTTGTCATCAATCCTCTGATATGTACATGGGGTAAACTGCTGATTTCCATTACCATGGAGGAAACCTCCTGTCCGGAAAGACCGAACTTTGTTTCCTCTTCGGCAATATTGACCTGAATCAGAATATCAGCCACGATGTCTTTTTTGGCAGCCTCTTTTTCTATCTGCCTGGCAAGAGCGACAGAATCCACAGAATGAATAAGAACGGTTTTATCGATAATATACTTTACCTTATTCCTCTGTAAATGACCAATCATATGCCAGTGTACAGGACGGCTCACCTGTTCGTACTTGGCACACAGCTCCTGCACATAATTTTCTCCATATTCCATCTGGCCTTCTTCCATCAGTGTCTCTATATTTTCAAGCGGCTTGGTTTTACTTACCGCTATCAAACATACTTCCTCGGGATTACGTCCCACCTTTTCACAGGCCGCCGCAATCTTTTTCTGAACATTTTTCAAGTTTTCCTTTAACATAGTCTGACCTCCGTCAATAAATCACCTGATTTTCTTTTATGGTATCGCTGTTCAGAATCACTCTGTCATACAGTTCAATCGAATTTTCATTTACATCGATAATACAATAGTCTTCATTTCTCTCGGAGATTTCTACCGGTTCAAAAACCGCATATCCCCGGTTCACCACATATACTCCGGGAAGGCCAGTCGTTTCCGGAAGCTCATAACGGTCTTTTTTCGTAACATCGGCGATAATATCTCCTTTTTCCAATCCGCTTGCGCTGATATAAACCATATCTCCGACCGTATTATATACCTTGACCGTTTTCTGGTGAAGTACCTTTTCTCCTTTTTTATTGACTGTCATAAGATTGACCTGATGATTTTTATCAGAATCACTTCCCTTTTCCAAAAGGCGGGACGGTATTTTGAATACTTTTTTGTTTGTCAGGGAGCTGGCCGGTATTTTGAGGCCTTCCGTTTCTGAAAGCAGAAGTTCCACAGATAAATACCGCTGGTCCAGATATCTCTGTACATAATTGTCAAAGGTCAATACAACATAATATCCATCTTTCTTTTTTTTGCACTGATACGGTGCTTTTACAGAAAAGTTATCTTTACGGAAGGTCACCTGTACATTTGTTATGTCCTTTTCTTCCAGGTCCTTCATCCGGTTATAATTATCTTTATTTACCGGCAGAACCAGTTTCCATTCCTGACTGGTCACAAGCCGGTAAACCGATGTGCCGGCCTTGCTTTTTTCACTGCTCCGTAAATTATTCATCTTCGGACGCTCGTCAAAGAGACTCTCATTAATCTCTGCCATTTTCAAAGTTTCCAATCCGTCAGAAGAAAAGGAAACCATGCCAGGAGCACCGGCAGCAACCTCAATATAGCAGTTCTCTCCATATTTTTCTTTTAATTCCTGTTTATGGTCCGCAATCAGTGTGTCCGAATATGACATTAGATCTCTGGATATATTATTTTTTGCTTCATATATCACAGAAAAACTGTCATCGGAAAAACTGTCACCCAGGGCCTTTAAATCCTCAATAATCTGACTTTTCTCTTCCGAGCTTACATTCTCTTTCTCTTTAATCAGTTTGCTGAGACCGGACTGCAGTTTTCCGCTGGGGTCAATAATGTATACGGTTCCTCCTTTTTTTACATGGGAGCCGTCTTTTAAATAATAATTGACATAACCGCCCTGTTCAGTTTTACACAACAGTTCTTTTCTTAAAATAATGCCTGTTCCGGAGATACTTTCTGTAATATCACTGCTGCTTACCTCATATACTGCCAGCTTTTCTTTCCCGAGATAACGGAAAATACAGACAGACAGGTACAGGACGATTATCAGAAAAATCAATGTCCCGAGGTTCATATATTTTTTCAGTTTTGCTATTGTCCTTTCTGCCATATCATATCCCCCAACGGTTTAACGCAGAGCCGTTTCTATAATCATAATGAATGCCCTGCACGTATTTCTTTTGTTCCATAAGCAGCTTCCACTCATCCATCAGCTTCCACCAGCTGCGTCCCCAGTTGCAAAATGCTGCGTCTTTTTCCGGTATCCGGCTGAAAAGCCTTTCCACTACCATATCCGGCCTGAGCAGTGCCACAAATTCAGCCAGTCTTTCCAGATACTCTTCCATAGAACACAGAGTTATTTTACCATTTTTGTACTCTTCATACAATACAGACTTTTTGGGAATATAAAGGGAATGCAGCTTGACCATCGTCACCGGCAAAACAGACAGAATCTTCGCCGCTTCTTTTACATCCTCCATGGTATCTCCCGGCAGATTGAGAATCATATGGGTGCATATCGGAAATCCAAAAGCTGCGGTTCTCAACACCGCATCCAGATATTCTGCCAGTCCATGTCCCCGGTTAATTTTCCGAAGCGTCCGGTAATTCACAGTCTGAAGTCCATACTCCAGTGTCACTTCTATTCCGGATCTTTCCCTGAATTGTTCAAAGGCCTTCAGATAATCATCCCGAATACAATCCGGACGTGTGGAAATGGCAATTTCCACGATACCTTTTGTTCGACCCGCCTCTTCCATGTATTCCATCAGCTGTTCCAGGGGCAGAAAGGTATTGGTATAATTCTGGAAATATGCAATAAATTTATGGGCGTGATAACGTTTCTCTACTTTATCCCTCACCATTTGTAGCTGTGTGGAAACGCTGACATGACAATCCGCTGCTTCAAAACCGGTCCCCTCATCCGCACAAAAAGAGCAGCCGGTTCCATTCATCCGATTAGGACAGGACACCGGCAGGTTTACTGGAAGTTTATAAACCTTCTCATTATATTTATTTTTTAAATATTCTGAATAGCTGTAATAATACTTTTGCTGTTCTTCTTTCATAAAAAATCCTCTGTTTCGCATAACGAAGCAATTCACCTTTTCTAATCCGAATATACTCTTTCTTACATAGAAAGACAGGCTGTCGCAAACCAGATTGTGAATCCTCAAAATCTGACATTTGCAACAGCCTCCCCAATAAACTCCGTTATGTAAATATACCTTTTACAGAATGCACGGATTATAATGAAACAGATACATACTGCTGTACAGACTCCGGTAAGGAATCTTTTTCTGCAGATGCACTGATTACGAAACTTACTTCGAACTTCTTAGCCAGCTCTTCCAGCTTCTGAATTGCATAAGCCATATTATCCTCGATAAATGCGATGGTCAGGAAGCTGTCAAGATAAATCTTGTCCAGATCGTGATCTTGAGATACGATTCCGGCAATAAATCCGATAAACATATCTGTATCAGTGATATTATATTCCGGAACAACGATAAGACGAATTTGATTGCTCAGTTCATACATATGTTTGTTGTTCTTGTCAAGGTATACAATTGTTCCCTTTGTAAGCTTAATATCGTCGTTCGCTTTCTGTATTAAAACCTTGGTTTTGCCGTGTCCCTTTAAGCCTGCGATAATATCAATCATGTTAATGTCCTCCTTAAAATATATTGCCCGCTTTCGCAGTCATTTTCTTCTTTCATTATAGATTATATGTCTAAAAAGCACAACCTTTAATTCACTGTTTTTTCTAACAAATCCGTCATGGAGTGATACAGATCCTCTTTGGTTTTTGCTCCCAGTACCACAGAGAAAAATCTCTCTCCGTCATCATTTTCTGTCATAAGAATCAGACAGGATTTTGCCATGGATGTGGTTCCTGTTTTTCCTCCATACATCACAACTCCCGTTGGAATCGGATAATTATTCAGCAAATAATAATTGGTGCTTTCCATATATTCTTTTACTTCGTGTCCCTGTGCATTCACATAGGTCATAGTAAAATCTTTCATGGATACGGTATCCACAAAAGTTTCATGCTTTACTGCTTCTTTGAAAATAAGATACAAATCATAAGCCGTGGTAAAATGCTCCGGAGAATGAAGTCCATTGGTATTCGCAAAATGTGTATGCGTTGCTCCCAGTTCCTTTGCGCGCTCATTCATCATATCTATGAATTTTTCTTCCGAGCCGGCCACATATTCTGCCAGTATCACCGCACAGTCATTGGCCGATTTAATCATCATGGTATGAAATACCTGACTCACGGTTACTGTATCACCTTTTGACAGGGTACTGATTACCGCTCCATCCTCTGCAACCACCGTATCATGTTCCAGAGTAATGGTGTCATCCAGATTCCCGTGTTCCAGAGTCAGCAATGCAGTCATTATTTTTGTTATACTGGCCGGATATACCTTTTCGAAGCAACGGTAGGATTCTATAACCTCGTTTGCGGTATCATTAATGAGCAAATCTGCATAATCGTTGCTGTAATATCCGGAAGTATTCTGCTCCTCAGCCGGTAGAACCGCCAGATTGGCCGCCATTCCTTCCAGCCCGGAATCTTCTTCTTTCTGACTTTCCTGATAATATTCTTCATAGGTTTTTTCCAAAGTAAAAGGATTCTTTCCACATCCCGTTATCAGAAAACATATGACGGTCAGAAGACTCAATATCCTCAGGAATGCCTTTTTTTTTCTGTTCTGTCTCATATCTATACGCCTTTATCTGTACATTTCCCGCCATTCCAGATCTCCGCGCTCCAGGGATTTAATCAGAAGCTCGGCAGTTGCCAGATTGGTTGCAAGGGGAATATTATGAATATCGCAAAGTCGCATGACATTGAAGATATCCGGCTCATGACTTTCCTGATTCTGCGGATCTCTCAAAAAAATCACCATATCTATCAGATTATGCTCAATCTGAGAACCGAGCTGCTGCTCTCCGCCAAGGGGCCCCGCCAGATATTTGTGTACCGTAAGATTCGTCACTTCTTCGATTAATCTTCCTGTGGTAGCTGTAGCGTAAAGCTCATGTCTGTTGAAAATGCCTCTGTACGCAATACAGAGATTCTGCATCAGTTTCTTTTTTCCATCATGTGCGATTAATCCGATATTCATTCTTTCCCTCCTAATAATGTCTTTGCAATCCTATATTTAAAACAATACCTATACCCACCGTACAGCTTAGCAATGATGTCAGTCCATAGCTAATAAACGGAAGAGGAAGTCCCGTGTTCGGAAGAAGCTGTGTAGCCACTCCGATATTGATAAAAGATTGGAAGCCAATCAGCGCTGCCATTCCCGTTGCAATCAGTCTTCCGCTTATATTTCTGGCCCTCTGGGCTATTATTAAACATTGTATCACTATTATTGCCAATAATGCAATGACAATAACACTTCCGATAAATCCGGTTTCTTCTCCGATTACGGAAAAAATAAAGTCCGTCTGCTGCTCTGACACCAGTCCGGTATCCGTTACTGTTACCTCCGCAATTGTGTTATTGCTGAGTCCTTTTCCGGAAAGCTGTCCGGAACCGATGGCCATTACTGAATTCTGCTGCTGATATGCTGTGGTATCCGCATATTTTGCAGGATTAATAAATGTCATAATTCTGGTTACCTGATATGGCTTAAGAAGGATCTGATTTGGCGTCTGAATATACCAGATAAAAAGTACGGAAATCGGAATCAGAATCAGCGCACACCGCTTTATGATTTTGATGTTTAATCCTCCCGCAAAAATTACCGCAAGTAATATAAAAGTAATATCCAGCGTCGTAGAAAGATCCGGCTCAATCACAACCAGAAACAGAGGAATCGCACAAAGCACCGCCAGCTTTCCGAGCACTTTCCAATCGTTAAAATCTTCCTCATGCTCCTGGATATATACAGCCACAAATATTATCATGATAATCTTCGTAAATTCCGATGGCTGCACATTGGTAAATCCCAGATTAATCCATCGGCGGGCACCGCCAACTTTTACTCCAACCACTTTTACAAGTGCAAGCAATATAATATTAAGCAAATATAAGATCCTGCTGAAATCACAGACAAAATTATAGTTTATCACAGAAAAGGCCAGCATGATCACAACGCAGAAAAACAGACCGATGCACTGTTTTGCTGTGTAAGAGCTGTCTGCACTGTTGACAAAAATAACACCAAAGACACTTGTCAGTAAAACAGCTATCAGCAAAAACCAGGAGAAATTTTTCAGTTGGTATTTCTGCTTTAACATTGTTTCCTCCCTGTTTATTTATGGAATCTGACCTCTTTAATCGGAATATTCGCATAAAGGGCAGGAACATTTCCGTTTCCGCCGTCAGATTCCGTCTGGGTAATCTGTATATCCAGTCCCTGGGTATCAATTTCCATATATTTTGATATTACTGCAATAATATCATTTTTTATCATTTCCATTGTTTCCGGTGAACAGTTTGCCCGGTCAGAAACAAGGACAAGCTTTAACCGATCCTTTGCCATATTTCCAGAAGCTCTTTTTCTGAAAAACGCATCCATGAAACCCATTGTTTTCCTCCTTTAGTAACCCCGTTTAAAGAGATTCATGATCTTTTTAAATATTCCATCGGTATCAAATTCCATAATCGGAACTTCTTCTCCCTCAATACGACTGCAGATGTTTGCAAAAGCTCTGCCTGCCTGAGAATCGTTTCCTACCAGAGGTTCTCCCTCATTTGTCGCAATGACAATACTTTCATCATCCGGTACAACCCCAATGAGATCAATTGCCAGAATGTCAATGACATCATCTACAGACATCATATCTCCACGTTTCACCATATCCATTCGAATCCGGTTTACTACCAGCTCGATTTTTTTGAGTTCATTTGCTTCTAACAGACCAATAATTCTGTCCGCATCTCTGATTGCAGATACTTCCGGAGTTGTTACAATGATAGCCCGGTCTGCTCCGGCAATGGCATTTTTAAATCCCTGCTCAATTCCCGCCGGACAATCAAGCAGTATGTAATCGAACTCTTCCCGAAGCTCATCCACCAGTTTCTTCATCTGTTCCGGAGAAACGGATGTCTTGTCTCTTGTCTGTGCAGAAGGGAGCAAATAAAGGTTTGAATATCTCTTATCCTTAATCATAGCCTGTTTCACCCGGCAATTTCCTTCCACAACATCAACAAGATTATAAACAATCCGGTTTTCCAGTCCCATTACCACATCAAGATTACGCAATCCGATATCTGTATCGATCATAACGACCTTTTTGTCTCTTTTTGCAAGACCTGTTCCGATATTTGCTGTTGTGGTGGTTTTTCCAACCCCGCCTTTTCCTGAGGTGATTACAATTACTTCACTCATCTTTATTCTCCTTTATTTGCATTAACTGATACTGATCTCATTAATCAACGATCTGGTAATCGTTTCGATAAAAATATTATCGTTTTCTACAAATGCCAGTTTCGCTTCAAGCTGCTTTGTATTTTTTCGTTTGCTGTTTTTCCTTGTTTTGGTTTTCGGATCCGGCGATCTGGCAATACAGGAACCAATCTGTATCTGCATCGGCTCCATCATTAAAGAAGCCACAAAGGCCGATTTATCATCGGGATAACCTGCAAACACAGTTCCTTTCAGACATCCGAGGACTACGACATTGCCGCCGGCAATAATCTGTGCACCCGGATTAATATCTCCCAGAATCACGATACTTCCGTCCACCTCTATTTTCTGTCCGGATCTCAGGGTTCCCCTGTAAAACTGTCCGTGTTTTCCCAGACGGTTTTCCGGAAAATCTACTTCTGCATTCTCCGGCTCAAATTCTTCCAAATCCTCTGTATCAATGTCTCCGGCTTCCTCCATAGCCTGCGCAAACTGTGTTTCCACCGCTCTGGCGCCATCTATGATATAACTGATATTCAATCCGCTGTTCTCTACAATGGTATCCACCAAAAGATTCTGTTCCCCCTGTGTAAGGTTCCTGCCTTCAAAGCTTACCGCAACAGAGCCGGAAAAATCAAAAAATCTGGTCGATTCTCTGAATTTCTCCGCCACCTCACGCAGCAGCTCTTCAAAAGGAAGGGTGGGATTGAGCACAATCTGGAACCCGAACTTATTCCCTTTTATGATAACGGAACTTTTCATATTTCCCCCTGTTTCCTAATCATTACTGCTGTCCTGACCGGTTGGAAGCAATGCCTTTTTATTATTCTTTTCTTTCTTACCGGCCTTATTAAAATAATACATATAAATATCTCTGGCAATTTCCGCAGCATTTGTAGAAGTGTATCCGTTTGGAACAACCACCGTCATGGTAATCTCCGGATCGTCATACGGTGCATAGGAAATGAAGAGACCATGGTTTGGTCTGTTTTTATTTTCCTGCGCCGTACCGGTCTTACCGGCTACCTTCAGTCCTTTCTTTTTATAAAGGAACTTAATGGAGCTGTCTCTTCCGCTGACCACATTACGCATTCCACGTTTTATCAGATCAAATGTACTATCGTCCACATCCAGCTTGTCCACGGCTTTTTTCTCAAAAGATGTCAGTGTTTTCCCTTCGGAATCCGTTGTTTTCTTTATCAGAGACAGATTCAGAAGTTCTTCCTCATTAACAAGAGAAGTCAGGTACCTGGAAATCTGACTAGGTGTATAGCTGTGCGTGCCCTGTCCGATGGCAGATCTGACCGCATCTTCGTCGGAAATTCTCGGTTCATATTCCGAAATCTCCACACCGGATTTTCTGTCAAGCCCATAAAGCTTTGCATATTTTTTCAGTCTCGCCAGACCTTTTTCGCTGTTATAGGTGCCTTTATCAAGTCCCAGCTCATAGCCGGTCTGATAGAAGAAATGGTTACAGGACACAGCAATCGCTCCTGTTACATTCAACAGACCATGGGCGTTCGGATAAATCCAGCATTTTGGACTAGGTGTAATTTTATCAAAGATTCCCGTACATTTCAGATAATCGTTCCCATCCACAATATTTTCCTGCAGAATCGCAGTAGCGGTAATCGGCTTAAATGTGGAACCCGGAGCCGTCTGCGTCTGTGTACAACGGTTCAGCATCGGGGAAGACTTATCTTTATTGAGTGTGCTGTAATAAGCGGCATCAATTCCGTTGGCCAGCTTGTTATTGTCATAGCTCGGATAGGAAACCATAGCCTTAACCGCTCCGGTATCCGGGTCCGTAATAATCACAGAGCCGGAGCACGGGTCTAAGGCAAGCTGTGCCGGTGTAATCTCTATATTGTATATCTTTTTATACATGAAATTATAAGCTGACATCTCATCATGATATAAGGCATCATAATCTCCGTCCTTTTTCTTATTCAGAATTCCCTGATCAAAAAGGAGAAGACACATCCGCTTTCCACTGAGCATACCACTTTTAATCATGTACTTATACTGAATTTTATCAAAAGATTCGTCACTTTTCAATGTATCAACGATATAATTTATTAATTCATCGTAAATTTCATCTGCAGAGTAATAATCGGATTTGATATCGAAGCTGCTGATATCAATCCATTCATTATTAATGGCATAGCGGAGAAATTTCCGTAGACTGATTTTCTCATTTTTCCAGTCCTGATAGACCTCATCGTCTTCACTGATTAAGGATGTCTGGATGATTTCATTTTCCCTGAGCATATTGTAAATATAAGAAACATACTCCTGTTTTTCATCACTTAAATCCTTCATGGCGGTTTTTCCGTTTTTCAGGTCATTTTTCAGCATCTGCATGACATCCGCCTGCTTTTCCTGGAAAAGAGCATATATCTCTTTCTCATTTTTCTTAGCATTTTTTGAACTGAAATGATTGATGTCAATAATATTATTGTTTATCAGCTGATAATAAACATCCTTTATCGGAATCATATTATCGGAACCGGCCTCATCACTGCTTGTAAGATGAGCCAGAATGATACCGGCAAGACGTCTCTCCAGAATATTATATGCATATTTCTGCAAATCCATATCTATGGTAAGATAAATGTCATTCCCTGCGGAAGCCTCCTTGGTACTGACAACTTTGATAATCTTTCCGAGATTATCAACCAGCACATCCTGCTTTCCTTTTTTACCCTGAAGAACACTTTCCATGGTTTTCTCAATGCCGGTCTTTCCCACGACATCCTGCGCTTCATAATCACCACCGGCTTCGTTGTACTCCGTCAGCTCCGATTCAGAAATCACACCGGTATAGCCGATAATTCCGGAAATATAATTGGCATTATTATATTTTCTTAAAGAATCCGCTTCAATGGAAACTCCCGGAAAATCTTCCGCATGCTCCGAAAGTGCTGCAATACTTTCATCGCTTATATTTGTGGCCACGGTAATCGGTGTGGTCTGAGAATAACGATTCATATAGGAATCAAATCGGATAGACATAATTTTCAATGCATCTTCTATTGAATACGATTCATCAATCCCGAACATTTTTCCCACGCCTGCCGGTCCGCCTTCTCCTTTGCTTAAATAGGCAAAAACTTCCTCCGGTGTGGAGTTCATCCACTGCTCAGCTTCTTTTTTCTTATCACCGGTCAGACTGTCCAGACTGATAATTCCGTAAATATCTTTTTTAAATCTCGTCAGCGCAGCACCGGTTTCCGTAAATTTTAACTTTCCTTTTCCATTTACTGTAAGCGGAAGGTCGTAATTTATCTTGTCTCCGTTTTCTTCCAGGAGCTTTATGAGATTATAAATAATCTCATTTTTTACGGTATTTTCACTGACAGGATTCTCCTCCGTGCTCCGTTCTCTGGCAATCTCCTTTGTACGGTCAGAATTTTCCAGAGTTACTGTGTACGCCAGTTGATTGTAGGCAAGCAGTTCTCCGTCACAGTCATAAATATTACCCCGGGAACCGCTGGTTTCAACGGTTTTTTCCACTTTATAATTAAAGTTCGACAAGTGTTCCTCTCCCTCAATAATCTGAAGTACAAAAAGACGGTATATCAGAATGGAAAAAAGCAGGGCGACCAGAATCCCCACTATAACCAGTCGATTAGAAAGCACTTCCAGGAACTGTGACAGTATTTTATTGTTCTGTATTTTTCTCTTTATATCAAACAAAATCGGCACTTCCTTTTTCGTTATTTTCCAACCATCTGTTAATGCGAAGAAGAATACGGTGCAGTAACAGACCTACTGCTATTGTGTAGACCACTTCCGGAAGAATAATACTCCTAAAATAATACTGCACATGAAGATGATTTTTGAGAAGCCCCTGAAACAGATACATCAGGATACCGTAAATCAGGTCATTCGCTCCAATCAAAATCAACGGCAGGAAATTATCGTCAGAATAATAAATTCTGTTAAAAAGACCATCAACAAAACCAAACAGCATATAAAGGAACGCATAAAGTCCAAGAAAAGGGCTGTAAAAAATATCAAGCAGCAGCCCACAGAAAAATCCCGTAATCATCCCTTCCTTCTGTCCCCGCATCACGGCAATACAGGATACCAGAATCAGCAAAACGTTTGGCACAATGTTGGCAAGCCTGATGAGGTCAAATACCGAGGTCTGTAAAATAAAGCACACAACAATCGTCACGGCCGTTACAATGATTCGCTTCATATCTAATAATCCCCTTTTATACAAGAGGCGGAAAAAGGATCACTTTATGATACTATTTCCGCCCAAATCTTACTAATCTGCACTTTCACTATTTTCCGGCACTTTTTTTTGCTCTGTGATGACCAGGACTTCCTGAATATGCTGAAAGTCAACAACCGGCGTTACTTTGGCCGATTTGGTCAGATTGGTGGAATCCATGGAAATACTGCTGACGGTTCCGATTCGAAGTCCCGGAAGATACCGGGAACTGATATGGGAGGTCACCAGCTCATCTCCCGCTTTTATCTTTGCATCCTTATTGATATAGGTCACATCGATTGTTCCATCCTTTATCATCGTCTCACTGTTTCCCCGTACAATACAGGTATCTGATGTTTTGAGTGTCATAGCACTGACACGGCTTTCATCTTCTATGATAGAACGCACTTTTGCATAGTTATGTCCGACTTCCGTTACAATCCCGACCAGTCCTGTCCCGGCAAGAACATTCATATTTACTTCAATGCCGTCTTTGGAGCCTTTGTTGATTACAAAGTTCTCGTACCAGTTTCCGCCTCCGTTGCTGATTACCCGCGCACCAACTTTACTGTATTCGGAATACTCTTTGTCAAGTTTTAAAAGCTCCTGCAGCTGTGCAAGCTCCTGCTCTCCACCTTTGAGCTGTTCATTTTCTTCGGTGAGTACATTGACTTTTTCCTGAAGCTTTTTATTTTCCGCCTGAAGCTCTTTGATGCTTTTAAAGGAACCCAGGTGTTCGCTTGTCCATACCCCAAAGGAATTGATTCCATCCTGCATGGGAACAATGACCATGCCTACAATATTGGAAAACGGAGTTGTAATATTTTTACATAACACGCTGACTGACAGCAGGATTCCACAAATCAGAGTCAGAAAAACCAAAAGCATTTTCGGTGAAAACTCAAAATTACGACGATATTTCATTTCACCACTCCCTGTTTAATGAAAATCCGACTCCTGCAGGTTATAAGCCATACGCTCATATTCCGGATTCTCCATAATCATTCCAAGACCTTTTACTACCGTAAGCTCCGGTTCTTCCATCTTCATAATAGAAAGGCCTGTCTCCTGCTGAATCAGTAAATCCAGATTCTTAATATGGGTGGAACCGCCGGTCATACATACTCCGTCATGCATAATATCCATGGATAATTCCGGCGGAGTCTTTTCAAGGATAAATTTGATTGCATCTATAATGGAAGAAAGACTTTCTGACATTGCTTCATAAATCAGATGATTTGTCACGGTTACCCGGTTCGGAAGACCTGTAATTAAGTTTCTTCCCATCACGTCATATGTCACTTCTTCTTTTTCTTTGATTCCGCTGGCAAGCTGCATTTTCAGACGCTCAGCGCTCTTCATACCGATTACCAGATTGTGTTTTTTCTTCACAGCCTGCTGAATGGCCTCATCAAACTTTGTTCCGCCGATTTTTAAGAGGCGGCTCTGTACAATACCTCCCAGACTGATTAAGCTGATTTCTGTCGTGTCGGCACCGATATTAACAATCAGTCGTCCGGTGGCGTCTTTTACATTCAGTCCTGCTCCCAGCGCATCGGCGATTGGTTTTTCCACAATACGAATCTTCTTTGTTTTGAGAGAGGAGCTGGCAATCAGGTCATAGAAAGCTCTTTTTTCCACTTCGGTAATATCTGTCGGTACGGCAATATAGAACTCGGAATTGCCATTGGCAGAGAGTCCCTCACCGGATTTTTTCCCGTAATTGCCTTTAAAATAAAGCTGAATCATAATCTGCATTGCTGTGAAATCAGCGATAACTCCGTTGACAATCGGCTGTTTTACTTCAATATTCTTCGGCGCTTTCTCATACATGGAGTATGCCTCATCTCCAATGGCCAGCGGTTCTTTGTCTTTTCTTTTTACAATGGCAATCATATTCTTCTGGTGGACTGCCACACCGGCTGATTTCTGATAGATTTTAAGGGAATTGGTTCCCATATCGATTCCATATATTTTCTCAGACATTAATATGTCTCCTTTCCTCATCAAAACTAATATGCTTTTGCCTCAACCAGGCAATGTATCTCTTCCAGCCTGCCCAGGCTGTCACATCATCTTCTGTTCTCTCATACTCAGATAACATCGGTCGCCGACAATGATATGGTCTGTCAGCGGAATTCCCAGCATTTTCCCAGCCTCCTGAACCTGCCTTGTAAACACCAGGTCTTCTCTGCTTGGTTCCGGACATCCGGAGGGATGATTGTGTATCAGAATGATACTGACTGCTTCAGAGCGAAATGCCTCAAGAAAAATGCTTTTCACGGAAACATAGGCACAGCCGGCAGTTCCTTCTGAAAGAAGCACCTCTTTCAGAAGTTGTCCTCTCCCATTCAAAAGAAGCAGAAAAACCTTCTCCGCTTCCAGATGACGCATGTGCTCCATATAATAGGCCGCAATATATTCGGGGGAACAGAAATCTGTCTCCATGGGTATCGATGCTCTCGAAAGTCTGACAGACAACTCCACAACACAGAGAATCTCTATGGCTTTCACACTTCCAATGCCGGGTATCTGTCTGAGCATTTCCAGATTCAGATGTGTAAGTCCTGCCAGCCCTTTATAAACCGGGTGCCTGTCTAAAATATTCCAGGCCAGTTCGAGAGCCGGACAGTCTTTGGTGCCCGTGCGCAGAATAACAGCCAGAAGTTCTCCATCGGTCAGGCCTTTCGGACCTTCCTTCAGACACTTCTCATAAGGACGCTCTGCCGCGGGCCGGTCTTTCATAG
Source organism: Eubacterium sp. (assembly GCA_022769785.1). Classification (GTDB taxonomy): domain Bacteria; phylum Bacillota; class Clostridia; order Lachnospirales; family Lachnospiraceae; genus Anaerobutyricum. Next base: position 3,651 of record JALEIY010000225.1, on the reverse strand, counting down.
TTTTAAAACGCTTTTCCATCATGCCTCCATCGGTCTCTCCAGGCAGAAAGCAAAGCGGATTTAGAAAATATTTTAACACACAAAAAGATTTTTGTATATAGAATTAGCACTTCCATTTCGTTAAATCTTTGTGTAAATTATTAAAATTTTCCGTCGATTATTGTAAGTTTTTTATATTAAATACGGAATTTTATTCGTTCCTGAAGATTTTTCCCGTCTCATAAATTTTCTGCAGGGACATCATAATTCCATATTTTGCATGCTCCCAGGTAAGTCCACCCTGAAAGTATACTGCATAGGGCTCTTTCATTGGGCCATCGGCACTCAGTTCAATGGAGGAACCGGAAACAAAGGCTCCCGCTGCCATAATAACCTGGGAATCATATCCCGGCATATCCCATGGCTCCGGACGCACAAAGCTGTCCACCGGCGCCGCTGCCTGAATTCCTTCGCAGAATGCCACCATCAGCTCCGGATCATGAAATTCCACCGCCTGGATAATGTCATGGCGGCTTTCTTTGCTGTCCGGCACAACACGAAAGCCCAGTTCTTCATAGATTGCTGCGGCAAAAATCGCGCCTTTTAACGCGCCTTTCACCACAGTCGGCGCAAGAAACAGCCCCTGTGTAAACGCAGAGGTCACTCCGAGAGTGGCTCCCACTTCTTTTCCCAGCCCCGGGGAAGTCAGCCGGTAAGCCGCCCGGTCAATGCATTCTTTTGTGCCGCAAAGATAACCGCCAATCGGCGCAAGACCGCCGCCCGGATTTTTAATCAGGGAACCTACTACCAAATCCGCGCCCACATCCGAAGGCTCGCGAAGCTCCACAAACTCGCCGTAGCAGTTATCCACCATGCAGATTACGTCCGGTTTTCTTTCTTTGATGAAACCAATCAGTTCACCGATACGTTCCACCGAAAGAGTCGGTCGTGTCGCATACCCTTTGGAACGCTGAATCGTGACCATTTTTGTCTTTTCATTCAGTGCTTTTTCAATTCCGTCCCAGTCAAAGCTTCCATCCGGGAGCAAATCCACCTGCCGGTAAGAAATCCCATATTCGGCGAGGGAACCATTTGACGGGCGAATTCCAATGACTTCCTCAAGAGTATCGTAAGGCTTTCCAACCGGAGAAAGCAGTTCATCTCCCGGTCTTAGCTGACTCATCAGAGCCAGTGCCAGTGCATGGGTTCCGCAGGTAATCTGTGGGCGCACCAGTGCATCCTCCGTATGAAAGACACTGGCATATATTTTTTCCAGTGTCTCTCTTCCGATATCGTTATAGCCATAACCGGTCGTCGGGGCAAAGCAGGCTTCGCTGAGCCGGTTTTCCCGCATGGCACGAAGCACTTTCATCTGATTGCATTCTGCCACCTCATCAATTTTTGCAAAGCGCTCCTTTAGTCCTTCTTCCATCCGATGGCAAAATTCATATACCGGTTCGGAAATGCCCATCTGTTTATAATAATCTTTTAACATATCTTTATTTTCCATCATAATTTATTTTTTTCTCCTTCAGTATGGCAAGCATGGCATCCAAAAGAGTTTTTTCATCCGGATACCTTCCTTTGTCCATCCATATAACATCTTTTTCTCTCCGAAACCAGGTAAGCTGCCTTTTTGCAAAATGTCTGGTATCTCTTTTGATAATCTCCACGGTTTCTTCCAGAGACTGCTTTCCTTCAAAATAGTCAAAAAACTCTTTATAACCAAGTCCCTGCATGGAAACAAGTTCTTTTCCGCAACCGTCTTTTATGAGATTTGCCACTTCCTTCGCAAGTCCTTTTTCCATCATTTCGTCGACTCTTTTGTTGATTCTGTCATAAAGAATCTCCCGGTCCAGATTCAATACGAAATATGCAAACTGATACGGGGCATTTCGTTCTCTTTGCTGTTCATTATGGGCTGACAGCTTCTGTCCTGTCTCATGATAATATTCCAGGGCACGAATTACCCGTTTTACATTATTGCTGTGAACAATCTGTGCATATTCCGGGTCAACTTCTTTTAATCTTTCATAAAGATATTCTTTTCCCTTTTCCTCCGCTTCTTTTGCCAGAAAAGAACGGTAGGTTTCTTCTTCCTCATGCACCGAAAAATCAATATCATAAAGCAGTGCCTGTATATAAAAGCCAGTACCGCCGACAATTACAGGAATATGTCCCCGCTGATAGATTTCCTCCATCGCCTGCTTTGCTTTTTTCTGAAATACAACGACGTTAAATTCTTCTCTGGGGTCCAGTTCATCCACAAGATAATGGGGAACACCCTGCATCTCCTCCGGCATGATTTTTGCCGTTCCGATATCCATTTTTTTGTATATCTGCATGGAATCCGCACTGATAATTTCTCCCCCTACCGCCTTAGCCAGTTTTATGGACAGACTGGTTTTTCCCACCGCTGTCGGTCCTGTGAGAATAATTAGTGGACGTTTTTTTATTGCTGTTGTCTTTATTCCTTCTGTTTTTTCCATTTTTTTACTGAATCCTCTTAAATTTCTTTTCCAGCTCGTATCGGCTCATGGAAATAATCGTTGGTCGTCCGTGAGGACACTGGTAAGGATTATCCAGCTCAAGGAGCTGTTCCATCAGGCTGTCCATTTCCCGGACGCTGAGCTTCTGATTTCCTTTCACAGCTGCTTTGCAGGCCATGGAAGCCAGTTTATCCAAAATCATTTCCAGATTCAGTCTGCCGGTTCCCTCTTCTATCTGGTCAAGAAGTTCTATAAACAAATCCTGCTGGTTCAACCCGTAAAGATTCGACGGAACCGCACGGATACAGTATTCATCTCCGCCAAACTCTTCGATTTGATAGCCGAGAGCCGCAAATGCTTCCCGGCACATCAGATATTTTTCTTTTTCTTTCATGGAAAATGATAAAATCACCGGCGGTGCAACCATCTGGCTGTCCATTCTTTTTTCTTCCAGATTCTTTTTCATTTTCTCATACATTACCTTTTCATGGGCAGCATGCTGGTCCACAAAAAACAATTTGTCTTCGTATTCCACCATCCAGTAGGTCTGAAAAACCTGGCCGATAATGCGATGCTTTGGTCTCGCTTCTTTTGACAGCATCGGTACATCGGCAAAGCTCATCTGCTGTCCATAGGTTTCCGGCTGTTTTACCGGCAAAATAGATTCTTTTTCTTTTACCGGTTCAGCCATTGGTTGGGAAACCGGTATCGTCTCATCGATTTCTTTTTTCAGCTCTTTCATTTCCCCGAGCTTTAAATCAGCAATTTTCTTTTTGACGATTTCTGCCGGACTTTCAGCCGGCGCTTCCTCTTTTTCTTCTGATTCCTTCTTTTTTTGTTCCAGCTCCCGGATTCTTTCCGGTGTGAGCCCGGAAAAGCGGGCTTCGATTTCTCTTCGTTTTTTCTCAAAAGGCTCCGGTGACGCATCAATCGTTTTTTTCGGCTTTTTTTCTCCTTTGCCCAGCGTCACATCCGGAATCAGCTCTTTTTTCATAAAACTGTTTTTCACCGCATTTACCACGGCCGTATAAAGTTCCTCCGGATGGTGAAATCGCATTTCCATTTTTGCCGGATGCACATTTACATCCAGTAAATGCGGGTCCATTTGAAGCATCAGTGCCGTGAACGGAAATTTGTGTACCATGGCGTGCCCCTTATATCCGTCCTCCACCGCACGACTGAT
>JALEIY010000179.1 GCA_022769785.1 Eubacterium sp. | reverse complement strand
GAAAAGCTGGGGCAGGAACTGGGAGAAGCGCTCGGAGAGGAAGCTGTGGCACAGGAGGTCAACGTTCTTCTCGGACCGGGACTGAATATAAAGAGAAGCCCGCTTTGCGGACGGAATTTTGAATATTTTTCGGAAGATCCTTATCTGGCAGGAAAAATGGCCGCTTCCTATATAAAGGGAATACAGAGTCAGGGAGTATATGCCTGTCCAAAGCATTTTGCGGTAAACAGCCAGGAGCTTCGCCGCATGGCGATGGATTCCGTTCTTGATGAAAGAACATTTCGGGAAATCTACCTGACAGGATTTGAGATTGCCGTAAAAGAAGGCAAGGCCAAATCCATTATGACTAGCTATAACGAAATTAATGGCGTATATGCCAATGAAAATAAACACCTTCTCCAGGAGATTCTCCGGAAGGAATGGGGCTTTGATGGAATCGTAATTACAGACTGGGGTGCCTCCAACGACCATGTAAAAGGGGTGGCTGCAGGCTCCAATCTGGAAATGCCTGCGCCGGGACTGGATGCGGCAAGAGAACTTATCAAAGCCGTCGAAGACAAAACACTTACTATGGAAGAACTGGATGCCTGCGTGGATGATTTGCTCGACGCAGTGCTTACATTAAGCGAAAATGTAAAGGGAAAAGGACGGGAATTTGACAGCGAAGCCCATCACAGGCTGGCTGCCAAGGCGGCAGCCGAGAGTGCGGTGCTTTTGAAAAATGCAGACAATCTTCTTCCTCTTGCACTGGGCTGTAAGGTGGCGCTCATCGGAGATTTTGCAGTGGAACCGCGATACCAGGGAGCGGGCTCTTCCATGGTAAATCCAACCAGACTGGAAACCATGGAAAAAGTGGTAGAAAACTATGAGCTTGAGGTCGTTGGAATCAATCGGGGCTACAAAAGAAGCGGAGAAAGCGACGAGGCAATGCGCAAAGAAGCCCTGGATTTGGCAGCTGCAGCAGATGTGGTAATTTACTGCTTTGGACTTGATGAACTCAGTGAATCGGAAGGCATGGACCGGACACATATGCGGATTCCGCAGAATCAGATAGAACTCTTACAGGCGATTGTGCAGGTCAATGCCAATGTGGTTGGCGTGCTCAGTGCCGGAGCTTCTGTGGAAATGCCGTGGCATTATTGCTGTAAAGCTATTCTCCACGGATATCTCAGCGGTCAGGCAGGAGCAGAAGCCATGCTTGATATTCTGACCGGAAAAGTGAATCCATCCGGCAGACTCAGCGAAACCTATCCGATAAAATATGAAGATACTCCTGCATTCCGGTACTTCCCAAGTCCGCAAAGAACTGCCGAATACCGGGAAGGACTTTATGTGGGATACCGCTATTATGATACGGCAGGTGTGAGAGTACAGTATCCGTTTGGATTCGGACTTTCTTATACCAGCTTTGAATATACCGATTTGCACATCACAGATTCCGGCGTGGAGTTTACCCTGAGCAATACCGGCAGTCGTGACGGTGCAGAAGTGGCACAGCTTTATGTGGGTATGAGCGACGGACAAATCTTCCGTCCGGCAAAAGAATTAAAGGGATTTACCAAGGTATTCCTGAAAGCAGGAGAAAGCAAAACCGTTCAGATTCCATTTGATGATAAAACCTTCCGTTACTGGAATGTAAAAACAGACCGGTGGGAGGTAGAAGGCGGAACCTATGAGATTATGGTTGGCGCCAGTGTGGCAGATATCCGACTGAAGGCTTCCACAAAGGTGGAGGGAAGCGATGCGAAGATTCCGTATATCAGAGAGGAAATGCCTTCCTATTATTCCGGCCTCATTAATCAGGTGGAGGATAAAGAATTTGAAGCCCTGTTGGGCCGGGAGATTCCGGATGGAAAATGGGACGGAGAACTGGGAATCAATGATGCAATCTGCCAGATGTACTATGCAAAAAGCAGACTTGCCCGCTTTATTTACCGTGTTCTTACAAGAATGAAGAAAAAAAGTGAGGAAAAGGGCAAACCGGACCTGAATATTCTTTTCATTTATAATATGCCATTCAGGGGCATTGCCAAAATGACCGGCGGTATGGTCAGCATGGACATGGTGCATGGTATGGTAAATGTAGTAAATGGGCATTTCTGCAAAGGAATGAAACAGATTATCGGCGGATTTTTCTCCAATAAAAAGGCAAATAAAGCCTATGAGGCAAAGCTTGCAGCAAAACGTAACGAGGGGTGAAAAGGATGAATGCAATCAAAGAAAAATGGCTGAAAATATGGGGAAACTTTGAAAAAGAGCACCCGAAATTATCAAAATGGGTATATCAGGTTTTCTATTTCTTCGTATTCAGCATGGGTGTGACGGTATTTCAGTATCTGGTATTTACCTTTATGCCGGGAATGCTTGGAATCGAACTGGCGGGTACAGAATTTATGTGGCCGCAGAAAGAAATGCATATTATGGGTGTGGACTTTACCTGGAGTCTTTTAGGTTATAACGTATTAAGAGATGCCAGCGGCGCGGTCATGATTGGCGGCGGGCTCGGATATTTTATCAGCTACGAAACCGGCTCATTTCTTGCACAGTGTATCAATTTCCCGCTCCAGAGAAATATTACCTTTAAAAGTAAGGGAAATCCGTTCTATCAGGCACTCTGGTATTTTATCGCCTGGGTGGTAATTTCCTTAATCTGTAACGGATTCAACAATCTGTGGATGCCGATTGCCTCTGCTTACGTTCCGCCGGCAATCTACAATCTGCTTGTAACATTTATTACCGGTGGCGTATCCATGGTAATCTTCTTTTTCGTATTTAAAATCATTTTCCCGGAAGGAGAACCGGAGAAAAAATAAAAATGTAATTCTTTTCGAAAACCGCTGTACTGGAAAAAGTATGGCGGTTTTTTACTTATTTTTTACCTGCTTTTTTCCGGAAATGATAGATAAATTTTTTCAGGCAGTTTATACTATAATAGAACAGAAAGGATGCGCAGAGAAAAGCCGGAGGAAAGGAAGGTAGATATTTTAGTGAAAAAAGAAAAATACAAAGATATGCAGGAAAAGAACCTGCCGTTTGATGCGGACAGTCAGAAGGCTGTGGTTACGCAGATGGCCCGGGATATGGAGGAATATCATTTAAAGGAAGTCTGCACGGAGCTTATCTGGGATTTGATTCCGCAGATTAATGAGATCAATGTCAGGCTGTCGAAGGAGTGCGGCCGACAGGTAATGGATAACATTACATGGAGAGTGAAAGCACCGGAGAGTATTGTTAAGAAGCTTAAAAGAAAGGGAAGAAAGCTTACCTTTGACTGCGCTCTGGAAACGCTCAATGATTTGGCGGGTATTCGGGTCATCTGTTCATTTCAGGATGATGTGTATCGTATGGCAGAAGAGATTCGAGATATTCCGGGGCTTCGGATTGTCAAGGAGAAGAATTATATTGCGCATCCGAAGGACAGTGGGTACCGGAGCATTCATCTTATTGTGGAGTACAACGGAGATGGAGCATTTATGGACGAGTGCTGCGAGGCAGCGGATATCAGAGAATCGCTCCGGGCAGAGATACAGATACGGTCAGTCGCCATGAATTACTGGGCGATTCTTGACCACCAGCTTTGCTACAAAAATGAAAAGAAGGAAGCCCAGAAAATAAAAAAAGAACTGAAAGCCTGCGCCATTGCCATTGCAAAGATAGACAAACGGTTCTTAAAGCTGCGAAAAAGAATAGAAGACCTGTAAAGAATCTGATGGAGATTCCCGGAATGGGAAGATGCATCAGATTTTTTTGTTGTAAAAAAACGTCAAAAGCATGTAAACATGGTTACAGAGATTTTTCCTGCATTTTACATTGGCGCGGTTTTGAAATTTACATAAGGGGATTAAGCTGTAAAAGAACCGTGGGGAACACAAAAAAAGAAAACGGTTTAAAAAAATGAAAAAAATAAGAAAACAACGAGAAAGGAATAGTATTATGAGAAAATTTTTTGGAACAGCAGCTTTAGCAGTAGCATTATCCGCAGTATGTCTGACCGGATGCGGCGGCGGACAGAAAGCAGCAGAAGGCTTTGATGCCTCTTCTGACATCACCGTATTATCAAGAGAAGATGGTTCCGGAACAAGAGGAGCTTTCATCGAACTGTTTGGTATCGAAGAAAAAGATGCCAACGGAGAAAAAATTGATCACACGACACCGGATGCAAGTATTACCAACAGCACATCCGTTATGATGTCCTCCGTGGCAAATGACATTAATGCCATTGGATATATTTCTCTCGGTTCTTTAAATGATACGGTAAAAGCAGTTAAAATCGACGGAGCAGAAGCATCTGCAGAAAACGTAGCAAATGGTACATACGGAGTGGTAAGACCATTTAATATCGTGGTAAAAGAAGATAAAATGACACCGGTTGCCAAAGACTTTATCAATTATATCATGAGCAGTGATGGACAGACAGTGGTAACTGACAACGGATACATCGCTGTTTCTGAAGAAGGTGCATTTACTTCTGATAATTCCGAAGGCAAGCTTGTAGTCGGCGGTTCTTCCTCCGTATCTCCGGTTATGGAAAAACTGATTGAGGGTTACACAGCAATCAATACAAAAGCAGACATCGAGCTGCAGACCACAGACAGTACAACAGGTGTTTCTTCCACAGTAGAAGGAACTTATGATATCGGAATGGCTTCCAGAGATTTAAAAGATGACGAAGCAACGCAGGGTGTAACAAGCACAGTTATCGCACAGGACGGTATTGCAGTTGTTGTCAATAATGAAAATACGGTAGAAGATTTAACCTCCGAGCAGGTAAAAAGCATCTTCACCGGAGAAACCACAAGCTGGGGTGACATCGTAAAATAAGGAGTTGTGAGACATGGCAAAATACAAAGAAAAAATCATGGAAATCGTGTTCCTCCTCGCAGCCTGTGTCTCTATCCTTGCAGTAGCCCTGATTTGTGTATTCCTGTTTGCAAATGGAATGCCTGCAATGAAGGAAATCGGTTTTACCGATTTCCTTCTGGGAAAAGAGTGGAGACCGACCAATGAAGTATTCGGAATCTTCCCGATGATTATTGGAAGCATTTATGTGACGGCGGGAGCCATAATAATTGGTGTTCCCATCGGACTTTTAACAGCGGTTTTCATGGCAAAATATTGTCCGGCAGGAATCTATAAGGTGATAAAACCGGCAGTGGAACTCCTCGCGGGAATTCCGTCTGTTGTTTACGGATTTTTTGGAATGGTGGTAATCGTTCCTTTTGTAAGAGGATATCTGGGCGGAAACGGAAGCAGTATTTTGTCTGCATCTCTTCTTCTGGGTATGATGATTCTTCCGACAATCATCAGTCAGTCCGAAGCCTCTATCCGGGCGGTTCCGGAAAGCTATTATGAAGGCTCTCTGGCACTGGGTGCCACCCATGAGAGAAGCGTTTTCTGTGCAATTCTTCCGGCGGCAAAATCCGGTATTATGGCTGGAATCATCCTGGGTGTAGGACGCGCCATCGGTGAGACCATGGCGGTTATCATGGTAGCAGGTAATCAGGCGAGAATGCCGGGAAGTATTTTTGACGGAATCCGAACCATGACTGCCAATATCGTTTTGGAAATGGGATATGCGGAAGGCCTTCACAGGGAGGCACTGATTGCCACAGGAGTTGTGCTTTTTGTATTCATTTTGATTATTAATCTGTCATTTTCCATTGTGAAAATGCGCGGGGAAAGGAAGTAAGATATGGCAGTGATAGAAAATGCTGAAAATATCAATGAGATTCTTCCAGATGAAAAGGACGCCATGAATCGGCAGAGCCTAAAGGATAAGCTCATTTCTTATAAGAAAAAACCCGGTTCTTTGCTTGTTATGATACTGGTTCTTTTGTCAGCGGCAGTGACCATCACAGCACTGGCCTATCTGATTGTATATATTCTTGTAAACGGAATTCCATATCTGTCTTCCGATTTATTTTCCTGGACTTACACCTCAGATAATGTCTCTGTAGTACCGGCGATCGTGAATACGGTAATCATGGCATTGATTTCTCTTTGCCTGGCGGTGCCTTTTGGTATCGGTTCGGCGATCTATCTGGTAGAATACGCGAAAAAAGGAAATAAACTGGTGAAAATTGTGCGGGTCACCGCCGAAACCCTGACCGGAATTCCTTCTATTATATATGGTTTGTTTGGTATGCTGTTTTTTGTAACAGCATTGCACTGGAAATTCTCGATTCTGGCAGGCAGCTGTACTCTTGGAATTATGGTTTTACCGGTAATACTCCGGACGACAGAAGAGGCGCTGATGGCAGTGCCGGACTCCTTCCGGGAGGGAAGCTTTGGTCTGGGTGCCGGAAAGCTCCGTACTATCTTTAAAATTATTCTTCCGGCAGCGGTTCCCGGTATTTTATCCGGTGTGATTCTTGCCACAGGACGTATCGTTGGAGAAACTGCAGCGCTTATCTATACTGCCGGAACAGTAGCAGCAATTCCGAAAAATGTGTTCTCATCCGGACGAACACTGGCAGTACATATGTATGTGCTGGCAAATGAGGGACTGCATGTTGGTCAGGCTTATGCGACCGCAGTCGTACTTTTGGTTCTTGTCATCGGAATTAATGCACTTTCCTCATTCCTGGCAAAGAAAATTCAGAAGCAGTAAATGAAATGCCTTTAAAAGACAGAAAGGAAGAAACCTATTTTGAACAGAACAAAAATGTTAATTGAAGACCTGGATTTGTATTATGGACAGTTTCATGCTCTGAAGGATATGTCTTTAAAAATCCGGGAAAAAGAAATCACAGCTTTTATCGGTCCTTCCGGATGCGGTAAATCCACTCTGCTTAAATCCTTAAACCGGATGAATGATCTGGTGGAAGGCTGTAAGATTACCGGAAAGGTTACATTAGACGATGAGGATATTTACAGAAACATGGATGTAAACCTCTTAAGAAAACGGGTGGGTATGGTATTTCAGAAACCAAATCCTTTTCCGATGAGCGTTTATGATAATATTGCCTATGGTCCGAGAACCCACGGAATCCACTCCAAAGCAAAACTGGATGAAATCGTGGAGGATTCTCTGAAAAAGGCAGCCATCTGGGATGAATTAAAAGACCGGTTAAAGAAAAGCGCTCTTGGTCTTTCCGGCGGACAGCAGCAGAGACTTTGTATTGCAAGAGCACTGGCGGTGCAGCCGGAAGTTCTGCTGATGGATGAGCCAACCTCTGCATTGGACCCGATTTCCACTATCAAGATTGAAGAGCTTGCCATGGAACTGAAAAAGGATTATACCATCGTCATGGTAACACACAATATGCAGCAGGCAACCCGTGTCTCAGATACCACCGTTTTCTTCCTCCTGGGAGAAATTATCGAGACAGGAAAAACCGAGGAACTGTTCTCCATGCCGCAGGATAAGAGAACTGAAGATTATATCACAGGGAGGTTTGGATGATATGCGCATTCATTTTGACGAACAGCTGGACCTTTTAAATAAAGAAATCATCAATATGGGAAGTCTTGTGGAACAGGCCATTGGCAGGGCGGTGGAAGCACTGATTAAACAGGATGTGAAGCTGGCTAAAGAAGCCATCTCTTTTGATGATGAGGTAGACCATCAGGAAAAAAAGATAGAGGACCTCTGCCTGCGGCTTTTGCTCCAGCAGCAGCCGGTGGCAAGAGATTTAAGAACCATTTCTGCGGCTCTGAAAATGATTACAGATATGGAAAGAATCGGCGACCATGCGACGGATATCTCTGATTTGGCCATTGCACTGTCCGCTCATCCTCATATTGAGCAGATGACCCATATTGAGCCGATGGCAAAAGAAACCATGGTGATGCTGATTCAGGGTCTGGAGGCCTATGTGGAAAAGGACTACGACAAGGCGAAAAAGGTCATTGAAAAAGATGACATCATTGACAACCTTTTTGTAGAAGTGAAGCAGGAGCTGATAGAAGTAATCCGTGAAAATTCTGACTGTGCAGAGCAGGCGGCAGACCTTCTCATGGTCGCAAAGTATTTTGAAAGAATCGGTGACCATGCGACAAATATCGCGGAATGGGCAATTTTTTCTCTTACAGGCAGACATGAGTAAATAATAATACAGCGGCGGGCGAATATTTTACACAGACTTTACATAAACTCTCTTTGTATTTTACTTTGATATGATAAGTTATTTACATAAAATTCAAAAAAATTACACTTACAAAGGAGAGAGTTATGGATTTTTTTTCTGTATTGACAATGATAGGGGGCCTGGCGCTGTTTCTTTATGGAATGGATGCCATGGGAAAAGGGTTGTCGAAGCTGTCTGGCGGACGGATGGAGAGGCTTCTTGAGAAACTGACCTCCCGCCGGATTATGGCGGTGCTGCTGGGCGCCGGGGTGACTGCAGTGATTCAGTCCTCCTCTGCGACAACGGTTATGGTAGTCGGATTTGTAAACTCCGGAATTATGAAGCTGTCACAGGCCATCGGCATTATTATGGGTGCCAATATCGGTACTACCATTACGTCCTGGCTGCTCAGCCTTACCGGAATCAAAGGCGGCAATTTCTTTATGACATTATTAAAGCCGTCTTCTTTTTCCCCGGTTATGGCTGTGGTGGGTGTCATTTTTATTATGTTTTGTAAAAATGAGAAGAAGAAAGACATCGGAACCATTCTTGTTGGATTTGCCATTCTCATGACCGGAATGGAGACCATGAGTGGTGCGGTGGCTCCGCTGGCACAAAATGAGCAGTTTACAGGAATTCTTACCATGTTTTCCAATCCGATTCTCGGGATGCTTGCCGGTGCGGTGCTTACTGCGGTGATTCAGAGTTCTTCGGCTTCTGTCGGTATTTTACAGGCACTTTGTGCCACCGGAGCAGTCGGATACAGTACTGCTTTGCCGATTATTATGGGACAGAATATCGGAACCTGTATTACTGCGATTATGTCCAGTATCGGTGCCAGCAAAAATGCCAAGAGAGCAGCGGCGGTTCATCTTTATTTTAATGTGATTGGTACGGCCATTTTTATGGCGGTATTTTACAGTATCAATGCTTTTATTCATTTTTCCTTTATGGATACCGCAGCAAATGCGGCGGGAATTGCAGTAATCCACAGCTTATTTAATATTTCTGCAACGGTAATTCTTCTTCCGTTTGCAAATGTTCTGGAGAAACTTGCGATTCTTACGATTCCTGACAAAAAAAGCGAAGAGCATGGACAGGCAGGGGACAAGGATATGCTGGCAGACTTTGCCCGTCTTGATGAACGATTCCTTGACCAGCCGGGACTTGCGATGGCAGAATGTCAGGTTGTTGCAGTTAAAATGGCAAAAAAGGCGAAGGAAGCCATGAATCTTGCCATTGACCTTTTAACGATTTATAAAGAAGAGGATGCAGAAAGGGTTCATCTTCTGGAGGACCAGGTAGATAAATATGAGGACATGCTGGGAACCTATCTGGTGAAGCTTTCCGCAAAGCACCTGTCGGAGAAAGACAGCCGTACACTTTCTGTGATTCTTCATTCTATCGGGGATTTTGAAAGAATATCTGACCATGCGGTCAATATAAAAGAAGCCGCAGAAGAAATGGTCAGAAAAAATATGAAGTTTTCGGATAATGCAAGGGAGGAACTTGTGATTTTCTCCAATGCCATTCGTGAGATTCTGGATACGGCCGTGACCGTATTTGAAAACGAAGATTTAGAACTGGCCAAACAGATTGAGCCATTAGAGGAAGTGGTTGACCATCTGAATCTGGAAGAAAAACAGCGTCATATCAACCGGCTCACCAAAGGAAAATGTACCATCGAACTTGGATTTATCCTGTCGGACATTTCTACGAATTTCGAGAGAGTGGCCGACCATTGCTCCAATATTGCGGTCTGTCTGCTGGAAGTCAGTGAAGGAGAATTTGACACTCACGAATATCTTGATATACTAAAAGAGAAGAATAGTGATAACTTTGAGAGCGAATATCTTAAGCTCAGTGAAAAATATGCGCTGCCGGTGAGGAAAAAAACATCCGGAAGCGGTAATTGACAGGGGATAGAAATATGGCAGTGATTTATGTAGTGGAAGACGATGTAAATATTCAGGAAATCGAAGCGATTGCTTTAAAAAACAGTGGGCATACGGTGTATACCTTTGATGATGCTTCGCATTTTTACCGCAGGCTGGAAGAAAAAATGCCGGATCTGGCGATTGTTGACATCATGCTTCCGGATGATGACGGTTATGAGATTGTCAGAAAAGTAAGGAATAATCCTTCCACCAAAAAGCTTCCGGTGATTATGGTGACAGCGAAAACGTCAGAAATTGACATGGTGCGGGGACTGGATATCGGGGCAGACGACTACATAAAAAAGCCGTTTTCTGTTATTGAATTTATTACCCGGGTTAAAGCTGTGCTTCGCCGGACCATGGAGCAGACAGAGAATAAGTTTATGACGATTGGGGATATTTTCCTGGATGATGAACGTCATGTGGCTTATGTCAGCAATGAACCGGTGGAACTGACCTATAAAGAGTATGAGCTTTTAAAACTGCTAATGAGAAATGCCGGTATCGTGATGACCAGAGAAATGATTATGCAGCGTGTCTGGGACACAGAATTTGAAGGAGAATCCCGGACGGTGGATATGCATATCAAGACCCTTCGTAAAAAGCTGGGTGACAGCAGTTCGCACATTAAGACGGTCCGCAACGTGGGCTATGTCATGGAGTAAGACCTATGAAGAGGAAAATTAATTATCAGCTGATGGGGATTGCCATTCTTGCCATTACGATTACGCTGATTTCCATGCTGACAATTTTCTATGATGTTTACAAAAAACAGGTAAAGGATGATTTGTCAACGATAGGTCGGGCGCTCAAATATACCGGGATTTTTCAGAGCGAACATCCCGGGGACTATCATTTTGATATGAAGAATCTCCGGGTGACCTGGATTTCTCAGGATGGTACCGTGTTATATGATAATGATGCGGATATCGGCACCATGGCAAACCATGCCAGAAGACCGGAGATTAAAGAGGCTCTGGAAAAAGGCGAGGGCGAAGCAGTCAGAAAATCAGAAACCTTAAAGAAAAGCACCTTTTATTATGCCATTGCCCTGGATGACGGTTCGGTACTCCGGGTTGCCAAAGAAGAGGATAATCTCTGGAGTATCATAAGCTCCGTGGTTCCGATTATTGCAGTGACGATTGTTTTTATGGTCATTCTCTGCTTTATCCTTGCCAGAGTGATGACGAAAAGTATCGTAGGGCCAATCGAGGAAATGACAGGGCATATCGATGACCCGTCGGTTTCTCTGGTTTATAAGGAACTGGTGCCTTTCGTCAATATGATTCGGGCACAGCACACGGACATCCTCAAAGCCGCCAAAATGAGGCAGGATTTTACGGCAAATGTATCGCATGAGCTGAAAACACCGCTGACTGCCATATCCGGATATGCGGAGCTGATGGAAAACGGAATGGTTGGGGAGTCTGAGATTGAAGATTTTTCTTCCAAGATTCGCCAGAATTCCGAGCGCCTGCTTTCTCTGATTAACGATATTATCCGGTTGTCTGAGCTTGATGATATGGAAGAAATGGTTGCCTTAGAGACCATTGATTTAAAAGAGATGGCAGAACGCTGCGTGGAGAATCTTAAGGTTTATGCTCATAAGCAGGATGTTGCCATCGTCTGTATGGGAGTGTCTGTTTCCATCAATGCCAATCGGAACATGATTGCCGAGCTCCTTGACAATCTGTGTAATAACGCAATCCGCTACAATAACCGGGGCGGCAGCGTGACGGTGGAAACCGGCGTGAAAAAAGGCCATGCGTTTCTCAGGGTCAAGGATACCGGAATTGGCATATCCAAAGAGCATCAAAGCCGAGTGTTTGAGCGGTTCTACCGCGTAGACAAGAGCCGTTCCAAGCAGACGGGAGGAACTGGCCTTGGACTGGCCATAGTAAAGCATATCGTGGCTATACATCATGCGGAACTGACCTTGACCAGTGAGGAAGGCCGTGGAACAGAAATTATCGTAACCTTTTAATAATGTGACCATATTAATTATATCCAAATTGGATATTTTGATATGGTCATTTTTGCGTTATAACATTGGAAAACAATGTAATACAGGAGGAAATATCCATGGCAGAGACAAACAGACAATATGAATTAAATAAAGAACTGGCGCAAATGTTAAAGGGTGGCGTTATTATGGACGTGACCACACCGGAGCAGGCAAAAATTGCGGAAGAGGCCGGTGCCTGTGCAGTAATGGCATTGGAGAGAATTCCTGCAGATATCCGTGCGGCCGGCGGAGTATCGAGAATGAGTGACCCGAAAATGATTCGGGGAATTCAGGAGGCGGTGTCCATTCCGGTCATGGCGAAATGTCGTATCGGACATTTTGTAGAGGCACAGATTCTCGAAGCAATCGAAATTGATTATATAGATGAAAGTGAAGTGCTGTCTCCGGCGGACGACCTTTATCATATTGACAAAAGCAAATTTAAGGTTCCGTTTGTCTGCGGTGCAAAAGACCTGGGTGAAGCACTCCGGAGAATTAATGAAGGTGCAGCGATGATTCGTACCAAGGGAGAACCGGGAACGGGAGATATTATCCAGGCAGTTCGTCATATGCGTTTGATGAATCAGGAAATTGCAAGGTTATCCTCCATGCGGGAAGACGAGCTTTATGAAGCAGCAAAGGAGCTGCGTGTCCCTTACGAGCTGGTAGAGAAGGTTCACAGAGAAAAAAGACTGCCGGTAGTGAATTTTGCCGCAGGCGGCGTAGCAACCCCGGCGGATGCAGCGCTGATGATGCAGCTTGGCGCAGAAGGCGTTTTCGTCGGCTCCGGTATTTTCAAATCCGGTGACCCGGTAAAGAGAGCCAGTGCGATTGTAAAAGCCGTAACTAATTACACGGACGCTGCCATGATTGCAGAGCTGTCTGAGGATTTGGGTGAAGCTATGATTGGAATCAATGAAAATGAAATTAAAATTCTGATGGCTGAGAGAGGAAAATAAAATGGTAATTGCTGTTCTTGCAGTTCAGGGAGCTTTTATTGAACACGAAAAGGTCTTAAAAGAGATAGGAGCCGAGGTTTTTGAACTTCGGAAAAAAGAAGATTTGGACCGCCCTTTCGACGGCCTTGTTCTTCCGGGGGGAGAAAGTACCGTGCAGCAGAAGCTTTTAAAAGAGCTGGGAATGTTTGATATTTTGAAAAAAAAGATTCAGGACGGGCTTCCGGTTTTTGCTACCTGTGCCGGCCTGATTCTTCTGGCAGAAAAGCTTTCCAATGATGACAGAAAAGGATTTCAGACGCTGCCGGTTACGGTAAAAAGAAATGCCTATGGCAGACAGCTTGGCAGCTTCCACCGGGATGGCATTGTCCGGGGGATTGCGCAGGACGAGACGCTGTTTCCGATGGAATTTATCCAGGCACCATATATTGAGGAAGTACGGGGGGATACGGAAGTCCTCGCAAAGGTAGATGACCATATTGTGGCGGTTCGAAATAAAAATCAGCTTGCCATGGCATTTCATCCGGAGCTTTCCGGGGACGACCGCCTGCATCGGGCGTTTCTTCAGATAATTCAGGAAAGAAATGCGTGATACAGAATAAACTGTAACAGGGACCTCCTTTCGGGGGTCCCTGATTACGAAGAGAGAAAAGTATGAAAAAATCTATGATTCAAAACAAGCTGTTCTTGTTTTGATAGTTTAAGTATACACCGATTTTGTGTCCAAGTTGTCAATTTTTTCTCACAAAATACTGACGATTTTCATAAGGATATTAAGAAAAACATAAAGATTCATCCAAAAAGCAGTTGTTTGCTTAACAGAATAACTTGACGAAAACACTTTAATGCGATAAACTGATAGCACGGGTAAAAAGAGATGTTAATAAGGAATTTTCCTGAAATAAGAAGATTCCGAATGAAGGAGAGCAATATGAGTAAAGAAATACCTTATAAGATTTATCTGGAAGAAAATGAGATGCCAAAACAATGGTATAATGTCCGTGCGGATATGAAAAAGAAACCGGCTCCATTGTTAAATCCGGGAACCGGTAAGCCAATGACAGCAGAAGAGCTGGAAGTAGTATTTTGTAAAGAACTGGTAGAGCAGGAGCTGGATGAGACAAATCCATATATTGATATTCCACAGGAAATCGCAGATTTTTATAAAATGTATCGTCCGTCACCACTGGTTCGGGCATATTGCCTGGAGAAAAAGTTGGATACTCCGGCGAAGATTTATTATAAGTTCGAGGGAAATAACACCAGCGGAAGCCACAAGCTCAACTCTGCCATTGCGCAGGCTTATTATGCAAAGAAGCAGGGCTTAAAGGGTGTGACAACGGAAACCGGTGCAGGACAGTGGGGAACTGCCCTTTCCATGGCCTGCTCTTATTTTGATTTGGATTGTAAAGTGTACATGGTAAAAGTATCCTATGAACAAAAACCTTTCCGTAGAGAGGTTATGAGAACTTACGGTGCCAGTGTAACACCTTCTCCATCCACCACAACAGAGGTTGGAAAACGTATCCTCGAAGCACATCCGGGAACAACAGGAAGCCTTGGCTGTGCAATTTCCGAGGCGGTTGAAGTTGCCACTACCAATGAAGGATATCGTTATGTACTGGGAAGCGTGTTAAATCAGGTGCTTCTGCATCAGTCAGTCATCGGTCTCGAATCGAAAGCTGCCATGGATAAATACGGCATTAAACCGGATGTGATTATCGGATGTGCCGGCGGCGGTTCCAATCTGGGTGGACTGATTGCACCATTTATGGGTGAGAAGCTCCGTGGAGAAGCAGATTACCAGATTATCGCGGTGGAACCGGCATCCTGTCCAAGCTTTACCCGCGGAAAATATTTATATGATTTCTGTGACACAGGTATGATTTGTCCACTGGCGAAAATGTACACCTTAGGAAGCGGCTTTATTCCGTCACCGAACCATGCCGGAGGACTTCGTTTCCACGGTATGAGCTCCACCCTGTCCGAGCTTTATGACCAGGGTCTGATGGAAGCACGTGCGGTTGAGCAGACAGAAGTATTTGCCGCTGCAGAACAGTTCGCAAGAATTGAAGGTATTCTTCCGGCACCGGAGAGCAGCCATGCCATCCGTGTAGCCATCGATGAAGCATTAAAATGTAAAGAAACCGGAGAAGAAAAGACCATTCTCTTTGGCCTTACCGGAACCGGATATTTTGATATGGTTGCCTATGAGAAATTCCATGACGGAAAAATGATCGACTATATCCCGACCGATGAAGATTTACAGGTTGGCTTTGACGGCATTCCGAAGATTCCGGGCATCCAGGAATAACAGCATACTTTTTTCATAAAGATAATAATGCGGAAGCGCCAGCAGTAGTATAACTGCCGGCGCTTCCGCTGTTTTTTCTGGAAATGGTATCTTTTTGCTCATAGAGTGTTTCACCTTTTTTGTTTATTAATATATCACAACTGCAAAGATTGACTTGATTGATTTTTTTAATGTCCATACCCTGGGATTGATTATAAAGGAAATGTTGAGCCTCCGGCGGATTGCTTAAGATGCGCATTTGAAATTTGTCATGCTAACGCATGATGCGCATCTCGCAGCAAGAACGCCGAGGCGTTCTTGAATGAGTGGAGCAGGGCCGCAATTACTGATATGCTCCCTCCTCACTCATTGAATCGTGATATCCCCGTCGTTACATTTTACAGTAAAAGATGTGGATGGATCTGTTCCCTGTTTCTCAAATTCCTGAATATCATCCGAGGAGGTAAGTCTGGAAGCAGAATCCTGCAGAGATTTTGGAAGGTTGATTTCTCCGTAAGAAGTCGAGCAGGACAGGCTTAGAGCATCTTTTTGTTCTTCGTCCAGTGTGACGGAAACATCGCCGTAGCTGCTTTCAATAATATTTTTTCCTGTAAAAAGGGTGCCGGTTACGCTGGTGTCGCCATCAGACATTTTCAGAGTCCCGTTATTAAGATGACAGTCCTTCAGTGTGGCATCTCCATAATCCAGAGAGGCGTCAAAAGCATCGGCATTCAGCTCCCGGATATTTAAATCTCCGCAATTCAGAGAAACATCAAAAGAATCAGCCGTGAGACCACGAATAATCACATCACCGTAATCCAGATGAATATCGGCACTTTTCAGTATGGTTTCTTTTGGCAGATAAAGAACTGCGAGATAATCATAGCTGTCCGAATCAGATTTTTTCCCGAGAAGCATATCTGTCAGAGAGCCGTAATCAATCCCGATGGAAAATGAAATATTACGGTCATTTTCCTTTAAGGAGAGGGTTCCGTCTTTTACTTCATAAGAGACCGGATTTTTTTTGCCACCGGTTGTCTGGTAAGACAGGTAACAGAAATCGTCATCAGAAGGAAGAATCTGAAAACTCATGTTGGAAAGTTCCACCTGAATGTTGGTGATGTCTTCCAGTCTGGTTTTATCCATACGATATTCCTTTGACGTGCCATTAAGAGTTCCCGATGTATTCTGAGTGGCATCGGCAAGGTCATTTAATCCATTGCCGGCGATACCGGCGGTTACCAGGATTCCTCCGATGATACATAAAAGTACGGCTGTCAATAAAGTAAACTTTGTAAATCTATTCATCTTTTTTCACCTTCCTTTTCTGAAGCATCCATTGTGTGAAACGAATCAGTCCCAGACCAATCCATTTACAGAGGAAAATACCGACGATAAAAAGAAGTATGGCAAAGCCCGTGGCAAGCAGGCCGCCTCCCAGCATGAGACAAAAGGCTGCCCAGGACGAAGACAGAAGAGCGAAGCTTTTTATCAGAGTATAAATGCCAAGGATAACAGCAGATATACTGAAAATAAATACGCATAAAATGCCGCAGCCAAGCACTAAAAGTCCGGCAAGGAGTAAAACAACAGCAGCAATGGCCAAAGGTGCGGCAATCGGTGCAGCACAGATAAATAAAAAGACAATCAGCAGGATATTAAGCGGTGAAGACTTTGTGGTGTGAGAAGAAACCGGGTCTCCTGTCCGGTATCTCCGGCTTTTCTCCTTTTTGTTGCTGCTTTCCGGAAGAAGGCGGATTTTTTCGTCAAGAAGAGCGGACAAAAGTTCCGCTGCTGCCTCCTGCGGGGTTCCCAGCTCCTTTATGACCGCTGCCTCTCCTTCCGGGCCTGCTTCCTCAAAATATTCTGTAAAATAATCCATTGCATTCTGATAATCGTCTGACGGCAGCCGCCGCAGATATTTTTTTAACTGATTCAGATATTCTTCCCGATTCATGCTTTCAGCCTCCCTTCAATGATATTGTCAATCGTTTCTTTGTATGTGCTCCATTCTCCTCTGAGATAAAGAAGCTGCTTTTTACCCTCTTCAGTGATGGAATAGTATTTTCGGTTTCGTCCCTGAAACTCCTGATTGTAGGTAGTCAGATAGTGATTCTGTTCCAGTTTGCGTAAAATCGGATAGAGGGTCGATTCTTTAATGCTGGCTGCCAGTTTTACGGTCTGGCTGATTTCATAGCCATAGGAATCATTGCGCTCCACAACAGATAGAATGAGACATTCAATCAATAGTGAAGATACCGGATAATACATAGCACTCCTCCTTTTTAATTTTTGTATATATAAAATTTTTATATATCAAATAATAATACATATAAAAGGCGATGTCAAGAGGGTATTACCCTTTTCTGCATTGCCACTCCTTCTTGTATAGTGTATGATGAAAAAGAGACTGTGCGAACAAAGGATATGGGGGTATGAGAGAATGAAAGATGACAGGACGCTGGATGAAATGATTCAAAAAGAACTGTTTGCCATGCAGGATATAAAATATAAGGCATTTCATGAAAAGCTGATTCCGGGGGTGGAGCCTGAGCGCATTATTGGAGTGAGAACGCCGGAGCTTCGAAAGTATGCCAGAAATTTTTCACGGAAACCGGAGGCTTTGGCATATCTTAAACGGCTGCCACATAAATATTATGAAGAAAATAATCTTCATGCCTTTATCATTGAATCCATTAAAGATTATGATGAAGCCATGGAAGAGACGGAGCGTTTCCTTCCTTATATTGATAACTGGGCGACCTGCGACAGTTTTTCTCCGAAGGTATTTAAAAAATATCCGAAGCAGGTATATGAGAAAGCAAAGAAATGGATGGAAAGCGGCCATACCTACACCGTGCGTTACGGAATCGGAATTCTGATGTCGAATTTTCTCGATGAGGAGTTTTTGCCTGAGATGGCAGAGAGGGTGGCAGCAGTACGCTCGGAAGAATATTATGTGAATATGATGTGTGCCTGGTATATGGCGACTGCGCTGGCAAAGCAGGAAGAAGCGGTGCTGCCGTATCTTACAGAAAAGAGACTTCCGGTGTGGGTGCATAATAAAACGATACAAAAGGCAGTGGAAAGCCGGAGAATCTCACCGGAGATGAAAATGTTTCTGAAAGGCCTGAGAATCCGAAAAGGGTAAATTTCCGTAAATTTTTACAGGAAGCCGGTATTGACAAAGCCGGCTTTTTTTTGTATATTAAGTGTACTAATAGTGTTAATACACTTAAGGACAAAAGGATTCCGGCACTGATACAGGCAGATGTTTTGCGCAGTGCAGAACCGGAAAGGAGGATACGATGATTATCATTGATTACAGTGATAAGCGACCGATTTATGAGCAGATTATTGACCGGGTGGAGACCCTGATTGTCACCGGTGTTCTGGAACCGGATGAGAAGCTGCCTTCGGTGCGGTCGCTGGCGGTGGAGTTGTCCATTAATCCCAACACTATTCAGAGAGCCTATATGGAACTGGAACGGGAGGGATTTATTTACTCGGTAAAAGGACGGGGGAATTTTGTCAGGGCAGACGCCGGACTGAAGGAGAAGCAGCAAAAGAAGAGTCTGGACGAGTTGTCGAGGCAGATGAAGGTCTGCCGGGAGCTGGGGATAGAGAAGGAGAAGCTTCTTAAGTGTGTGGATGTCGTGTACAAGGAGGTGGCAGAGTTATGATTAAGGTCAGACAGGTCAGCAAAAGCTTTGACCGGATTGAAGCAGTGAAAGATATCAGCCTGAATATTCAGGAAGGCAGTGTTTTCGGAATGCTCGGTACCAACGGAGCCGGAAAGAGCACGCTTCTTCGGATAATTTCCGGTGTTTTAAAACCGGATGCGGGTGCTGTGATGATAGACGGAGAGCCGGTATTTGATAATCCGGCGGCGAAGAGCCGATTCTTTTATATTTCGGATGAGCAGTTTTATTTTGCCAACTCCACTCCAGGCGGGATGGCAGATTTTTATCAGCTATATTATCCGGATTTTGACAGAACCCGTTTTGAAGAACTGATGAAGAAGTTTAATCTTGACAGTGGGCGCAAGATACAGACTTTTTCCAAAGGGATGAAAAAGCAGCTTTCCATTATAACCGGACTTTGTGCCAATGTCCCGTATCTTCTTTGTGACGAGACCTTTGACGGATTGGACCCGGTGATGCGTCAGGGTATAAAAAGCCTGTTCGCAAAGGAGATTGATGAGAGAAAGCTGACACCGGTGATTGCCTCTCATAATCTGCGGGAGCTTGAGGATATCTGCGACCATATTGGTCTTTTACATAAAGGAGGGGTTCTGTTATCAAAGGACCTCGAGGACTTGAAATGTAACCTGCAGAAGATTCAGTGTGTGCTGCCGGAGGATAAGGACAGCTATCTGAAAGAAATGTTTGAGATTTTGCAGTTTAGCCGGAGAGGAAAGCTGATTACCATGACGGTCCGCGGTGCGGCCGATGAGATTATCGGAAAGCTTCAGGAGTTTGAACCGGTGTATTGCGAAGCGCTTCCTCTTTCTCTGGAGGAGATATTTATCAGTGAAACGGAGGTAGTGGGTTATGACATCAAGAATATCATTTCGTAAATTACAAAAGGAGAATCTGCTGCACAGACCGGCAGCAATTCTGATTACCATTTTTTTCTTTGTGCTTCATGTGCTGTACTATATGATGCGTCTGCAGAACGTCCTCATTAATACAGATTTCACTCATGGGGACCGGGTGGAACAGATATTGAATATGACGGCTCCGCAGGTGGGCATGATATTTTTGGTCATTTGTCTTGCGGGATTTCTGGGGATTAACGGATTTTGTTACCTTCATTCGAAAACAAAGACGGATTTTTATCATTCTTTGCCGGTAAAAAGAAACACATTATTTTATATAATTTTTATAAATACATTCCTGATGTTTCTGATTTCCATGGCAGTGGCGTTGGTTGTGGAGACCGCAGTCACCTGTGCAGCGGGATTTTTCTCCGGAGCTCTTTTACGGAATCTTGCTGAGGCACTGCTCTGTTATACGCTGACGTTTCTGGGAACTTATTTTACCGCTGCTCTTGCCATGATTCTCACAGGATATCTGGCGGTGGGTGTGTTGGGCTTTTGTGTGCTCTTATCCTATGCGCCGGTGATTCTTCGCGGAGTGGGACAGGCCTATGCCTCAACGTTTTATCATACCTTTGTTGCACATGACAGTGGAGAATTACTTAATTACTTTTCACCGGGCACTCTGGCGTGGAAGATGATTTGTGTGGAGAAGGACTCTGTTTCTCATCTGAACGGAGGTGCCGTTGCGCTGATACTTGTATTTATTGTGGCTGCGGCAGCGCTCAGCCTGGTATTGTTTAAAATAAGACGCTCGGAAGCGGCGGGTAAGGCCATGGCATTTGTGAAAACACAGCCGGTTATCCGTATTCTGCTCGTTATTCCTATGGCGTTGTATGCAGGTATCCTTTTGTACATGACATCCCTTGAGAGTTCAAAGATATGGATGCTTGTGGGAGTTATTGCCGGTGCATGGATGTTTCACGGAATCATTGAATCCATTTATCAGTTTGACCTTCACGGACTTGTCGCTGCGAAAAAACAGATGTTTATTTCCATGGCAGCTGCGCTGGTAATTATGCTCTTTTTCTGGTTTGATATGTCCGGATATGACAGATACATTCCGGATGAGGCAAAAGTTCAGTCGGTGCGCGTATCTGCGGTGCAAAACGGGGTGTGGATTAATCATGATGATGACTCCGGCAACGGCAAAGGGATTACCGGAGAGGAGCTTGGCGATGTCTTGTCCATGCTCAAAAAAATGAGTGAGGAAAATATTGTGGATGTCAATGATGAGACGGATACGGTCACAGCGACATACTATCTGAAAAACGGGAAAAAGAAGATAAGAAAATATGCTTTTTACCCGGAAAAGATGAAAAAGGATGTGGATATGCTTTATGCCATTCCGGAATATAAAGAGAGTAACTGGACTCTGTTTCAGGCAAAGCAGGAGGATATTTCGAATCTGACGGTCTATTGTCCGGTTGATGTAAACGGCGGAGGTTCCCTGGAACTTGCCAGAGAAGAAAAGGATGAATTCCTGGAGGTATATCGTGAAGATTTTAAAAAGATGACTTATTCCGAGACCAAAAGTCAGATTCCGATGGCAGAGTTTACCGTATGTTACCGGATGACGGAGGAAAATCATATCCGTGTGTCAGAGGAGACCTGTTATATTTACCCTTCTTTTGAAAAAACGATTGCTTTTCTGAAAGAAAAGGGATACCCTGTGGATAAGGCAATTCGTCAGATTAAGATTACCAGGATGGTGGTAACCCGATACGGTGAAGAGGGCAAAGAACAGACATCTGTTATTACGGATAAGAAAACGATTGATGCCGTGAAGGATGCATTGATACCGCTGGACTATGTTTCTCAGACTTTCCCGTCAGGATATGATGAGAATCTGCTTATTCAGGTTTATTATCAGAGTACACTTGGCGAGCGTGTGCTGGATGCCAGAATTGATGAAAAAACTGCCGGATTGCTGAAGTAAAAACGAAAGGTTTATCTCGCAGCAAGAATGCCAGGGCGTTCCTGAATTCTGCATAGGATATGCGACAGGGGAAAAGCTATGTCTGAAAAAACAATACAGATTATCATCTCACCGGCGAAGAAAATGGAGGTACGAAATGACCTCCTGCCGCCGGTGGGACTGCCCGTATATATTGAAAAAACACAGCAGCTTCTTCAATATATGAAAAGTCTGGATTACGGAGAACTGAAAGCTGTCTGGAAGTGTAATGATAAGATTGCAGAGCAAAATTATGAGAGGATTCGCCATATGAAGCTTGACTGCAATCTTACACCGGCGATTCTTTCTTATGAAGGGATTCAGTATAAATATATGGCACCGGCGGTATTTGAAGAAAAGGCCTACCGGTATCTGGAGAAACATCTGTATATTTTGTCCGGGTTTTACGGGGCACTTCGCCCTTTTGACGGCGTAACGCCGTATCGTCTGGAGATGCAGGCGAGGTTTCATGATAAGAAGCTGGACAGCCTTTATGATTTCTGGGGAAGGGAACTGGCAGAACTGGTGCTTAAGGACTGTTCTTTGCTGGTGAATCTGGCATCAAAGGAGTATAGCCGGGCTGTTCT
Organism: Eubacterium sp.; assembly: GCA_022769785.1. GTDB lineage: Bacteria > Bacillota > Clostridia > Lachnospirales > Lachnospiraceae > Anaerobutyricum. The sequence goes on along the minus strand of JALEIY010000179.1, from coordinate 8,765 downwards.
AAAATATCTGCCCGATACCATACCGTGTGTCACCTGTGTGTTTGGTGAACTGGTGGATGGAAAAGTAAAAGAAAAAGGAACCTATGCCAAGATGGCCCGGGGCGAGATGGTCCGTTTTATGGCTGAGCATGAGGTGGATTGTGTTGAACAGATAAAAGCCTTTGACCGGCTGGGCTACATCTTTGCGGAGGAGTGGTCCGATTGTGAGCATTATGTATTTCTTCGTCAGGGATAAATGTTCTAACGGGAAATAAAACTCTTTTTTGAGGATATACTGTATAAAAACAGTCTCAAAGGAGAAATACCATGGACACAGAGAAAAAACTGGCACTGCTTCGAACACTCATTGATAATGTGGCAGAGGATTTCAGTGAGGAAGACATTCTGCATATGATGCTGGAAAAGAAGATAACCGGAGATATCCTTTCTGCGGGAGAGAAGAAAGTTACTTTTGGGCAGAAAGCGGCTGACAGGATTGCGCATTTTGCCGGAAGCTGGGTTTTTATTTTTTCTTTTACCGGGCTTCTTCTGGGATGGATGCTGATTAATACTTTCCTTGCTTCAAGAGCCTTTGACGCTTATCCATATATTCTTCTTAATCTGGTGTTATCCTGCATTGCCGCTGTTCAGGCCCCGCTTATTATGATGAGCCAGAACCGACAGGAGGAAAAAGACCGGAAGCAGGCGGAATATGCCTACAAAATCAATCTGAAATCAGAATTTATTCTGGAAGACCTTCATAAAAAAATCGACCGGATTCTTAAAGATATGGAATAATTGTTTCCCCTTTTTCAGGAAATATGATACTATCTTTTCTGGATGCAGATTGTGCGGAAAGAGAGGAAATGGTATGACAGAGAAACAAAAGAAAATTCGGGGAACGATATTCGCACTGACCGGCGGAGCCCTCTGGGGATTTTCCGGTACCTGTGGTCAGTATATTTTCGCAAACAGCACGATGAGCTCGGAAACCGTCACTTCATTACGAATGCTTGGTTCCGGGCTTATTTTGCTGTTGTTTTGTCTGATTACCAGAAAAGGAAAAACCTTTGCCATATGGAAAGAACCAAAAGATGCGATTCGTCTGTTATGTTTTTCCCTGCTGGGATTATTGTTTTGTCAGTATGCATACCTTTCTGCCATCAAACATTCCAATTCGGGAACGGCCACGGTACTCCAGTATACAGGAATTGTACTTCTCATGATTGTTACCTGCCTGTTGGAAAAAAGAATGCCGGCAAAAAGAGAAGGGGCAGCGGTTTTACTGGCAATGGGAGGCGTATTTCTTCTGGCAACCCATGGACAGCCGGGCGACCTGGTGATTTCTTCTCAGGGACTATTTTGGGGAATGATTGCAGCGATTTCTCTGGTGACATATAATATATTGCCGGGGGATATTCTTAAGAAATGGGGAACCCCGGTTGTGAATGGCTTTGGAATGCTTATCGGCGGAGTGGTTCTGGCAGTTGTTTTTCGACTGTGGGAGGAAAACTGGAACTACGATGTGTACATTTTTGGGGCTTTGGCAGCGATTATTCTTATCGGAACCCTGCTGGCTTTCTGCCTCTATCTGCAGGGAGTGGCCGACCTTGGTCCGATGAAGGCAAGTCTTTTTGGCTGTGCCGAACCGGTGATGGCAGCGATTATCTCCGCTCTCTGGCTGCATACGACCTTTACCGTGGTAGATTTAATGGGGTTTGTACTGATTATTGGGGCGGTATTGCTTGTGTCTTCGAGAGAGAAGGAATCCGACGGCGAACAAGATTAGAAAAATGTTTGATGATAGATGGAGGTACTTATGAGAAAAAAAGAGCGTGCAGCGATTGTAATTGAGCGGCTGCGGGAAGAATACCCGGATGCAGATTGTACTCTGGATTATAACGAAGCGTGGAAGCTTCTGGTCAGTGTGAGACTGGCGGCCCAGTGTACCGATGAGCGGGTAAATGTGATTGTAAAAGATTTATTTGCAAAATATCCGGGGATAAAGGAACTGGCAGAAGCAGAACCGGAGGATATAGAGGCCATCGTCCGTCCCTGCGGACTGGGACCGAGTAAGGCCAGAGACATCAGTAAATGCATGAGAATGCTTCGGGATGAATATGACTGTCAGGTGCCGGACGATTTTGATGAGCTTTTAAAGCTGCCTGGAGTAGGAAGAAAAAGTGCCAATCTGATTATGGGAGATGTATTTGGTAAACCTGCTATTGTGACAGACACCCACTGCATCCGCCTGTGCAACCGAATCGGTCTGGTCGACGATATCAAAGAACCCAAAAAAGTGGAAATGGCACTCTGGAAGATTATACCGCCGGAGGAGGGGAGCAGCTTTTGCCATCGTCTCGTTTATCATGGAAGAGAAGTGTGTACGGCAAGAACCACACCGCACTGCGAAAGATGCTGCTTAAGTGATGTGTGCAAATCCTGTGGAAAGGTGAAAAAATAAACGGGTTCGTGGGAGAAATACGTTTTTCAGCAAAAAAGATTGTCTAAAACGGTACTTTGTAGTACAATGACACCGAAAAATGTACATTGGAATCTTGTCATGCAAACGCATGACGTGTATCACACAGCAAGAACGCCAGGGCGTTCTTGAATTCAGAATAAAAGAAAGAGGTCAGGAATAATGAAAGAATTCAAACCGGTAAAAGAAGGAAAAGTTCGTGAGATTTATGATAACGGTGACAGTCTGATTCTTGTAGCAACAGACAGAATCTCCGCTTTTGATGTCATTTTAAAAAATAAGGTAACAGACAAGGGTGCAATTTTAACCCAGATGTCCAAATTCTGGTTTGATTTTACCGAAGATATTCTTCCGAATCATATGATTTCCACAGATGTGGAAGATATGCCGGAATATTTCCGTACAGAGCAGTTTGCCGGAAGAAGCATGATGTGTAAAAAACTGGAGATGCTTCCGGTAGAATGTATCGTCCGCGGTTATATTACAGGAAGCGGCTGGGCAAGCTATCAGGAAAATGGAACCGTATGTGGAATTAAGCTGCCGGAAGGACTCAAAGAATCCGAACAGCTTCCGGAACCAATTTACACACCATCTACAAAAGCAGAAATTGGTGATCACGATGAGAACGTTTCCTTTGAGAAAACGGTAGAGATTCTTGAAAAGCTCTACCCGGGCAAAGGAGAAACATACGCAGAAGCATTAAAAGAAAAAACAATCGCCCTTTACAAAAAATGTGCAGAATATGCAAGAAGCAAAGGAATTATCATTGCAGATACCAAGTTTGAATTTGGTCTGGATGAAGAAGGCAATGTAGTACTCGGAGATGAGATGCTTACACCGGACAGCTCCAGATTCTGGCCTCTGGAAGGCTATGAGGCAGGAAAAGGCCAGCCTTCCTACGATAAACAGTTTGTACGTGACTGGCTCAAAGCCAATCCGGACAGCGATTATAATCTGCCTCAGGAAATCATTGATAAGACCGTTGCAAAATATAAAGAGGCTTATCAGTTACTGACCGGAGAGGATTTCGATGCCAGCAAATAATGAAGATTTTACGGTGGGCAGTATTCCTGCCAAACTGATTGGATTTATGATTCCGGTTCTTGGAGCCCTTGTGCTTCAGGCAATGTATGGCGCTGTGGATTTGCTTGTAGTGGGACGGTTCGGCACAACAGCCGGACTGTCCGCCGTATCTACGGGAAGCAATGTGGTAAATCTCATCGTATTTACCATGGCGGGACTTGCCATGGGGGTAACGGTACTGCTCGGAAGATATATCGGAGAGCGAAAGCCGAGGTTCTGTGGGCAGGTTATCGGAGGAGCTATATGCTTTTTTGCGGCAGCAGCGGTAATTATCAGTATTGTTATGCTGGTATTTGCAAAACCACTGGCTCTTCTCATGCAGGCACCGCCGGAGGCGTTGGATTTAACTGTATTATATGTACGAATCTGCGGCGGCGGTATTGTTTTTATCATCAGTTATAATGTCATAAGCAGTATTTTCCGGGGACTGGGTAATTCCAGATTGCCCCTTATTTTTGTGGCAATTGCCTGTGTGGTAAATATATTGGGAGATTTGCTCTTTGTGGCCGTATTTCATATGAATGTGGCAGGAGCCGCGCTGGCAACTGTTATGGCACAGGCTGTCAGTGTCCTGCTGTCTCTGATTATTATACGAAGACAAAATCTTCCCTTTACTGTTAAAAAATCGGATATTCGTTTTAACAAAGAAATCCGTAATATTTTATCCGTGGGAGCACCGATTGCTTTTCAGGAGATTCTGACACAGGCATCCTTTCTTGCACTTTGTGCTTTTATTAATCGAATCGGACTGGATGCATCCTCCGGTTATGGAGTAGCGAATAAAATCGTATCCTTTGTCATGCTGATACCTTCTGCTCTGATGCAGTCCATGGCTTCCTTTGTTGCACAAAATGTGGGAGCAGGAAAAGAGCGGAGAGCCAGAAAAGCCATGCTGACCGGAATGGCCTTTGGAGCGGGCGTGGGAGTTTTTGTCATGCTTGGCACCTTCTTTTTTGGAGACACCTTAGCCGCAGTCTTTACCAATGATACGCAGGTAATCCTTCGGGCTGCAGAGTTTCTGAAGGGCTTTAGTCCCGAAGCTATTGTGACCTGTATATTGTTTAGCTTTATCGGTTATTACAATGGACACAGCAAAACAATGTTTGTTATGATACAGGGAATAGCCCAGTCCTTTCTTGTGCGGCTGCCTATGTCATGGATTATGAGTATACAGCCTTCTGCCAGTCTGACCATGATTGGTCTGGCAGCGCCGACAGCTACCTGTTTTGGTATTCTTATCAATACCCTCTATTATAAAAAAATAGCAAAAATACTGGTTTTTGAAGATGAATAATCAAAAACAGTCATTTTCCTTTTTATTGAAAAGGAGAATGGCTGTTTTTTTCTGCTTGTTGCTTTACGCGAACCTGCAAAATAGTTTTTAGGATTCCGGCAGGATATCTTGTACTGTGAGTATTTTTTCATCCACCGTAAAATGAACATCGAATCCTGCAAAAGCCATACCATAAATGCGGGTCGGGTCGTTCTGATAAGAAGGCCGGGGGTCGAGAGCCAGAGTCTCAAGAAGAGCGGTGCGTTTCTTAGGAGGAAGCGGAGCAAGCAAGGTTTCGTCACACTGAACCGTAAGACGATGTGTGATGGTAGTGTCGGTAAAAGAGCCGCTGGCTTCCGGATGGCTGTCCGTGAAAGGAAGATAAGGTTTAATATCAAAAATTGGCGTGCCGTCCATCAGGTCGGCACCGGATACATACAAAACCGGTCCTCCCTTTGCAAAAACATCCGTTTTAATGAGGCGGACGCAGGAAAGTCCCAGGGGATTGGGACGAAAAGGAGCACGGGTTGCAAAAACACCAACGTGCTGATTGCCGCCCAGGCGGGGCGGGCGGACTGTCGGGGACCAGCCTTTTTCCAGATTGCCGGAAAATTCCCAGATTAACCACAGATGGGAATAATCTTCAATGCCCCGGAAACAGTCCGTATTTTGAAATGGGGGAACGAAGGTAATATAGGCTTCGGAGGAAGGAATCATCCCGCTTTGCCTCGGAACGCCAAACTTGGACGGAAAATCCGTGTGGATGTGGCCGATAACCTGTAATTTCCGGCCCTGTTCTTCCGAGGAAGAAAAATTAGAAGTATCCGATAAATGTTTCATAAATATATTCTCCTTATGACAGGTTAAATTTGCTATATAAAGTGTAGTATAAAAATGCCTGTAATTCAATGATTTCCCCATTGGACAGATTCTATATTTCATGTATAATAATGAAAGATTTTACAGGAATAAAACAGGGGGATTTATGGAGCATACAAAAAAGTTTTATGCGGCACCCATGGAAGGGATTACCGGCTATGTATATCGCAACGCACATCACCATTATTTCGGAGGGGTCGATAAATATTTTACTCCGTTTCTGACGCCGAAGCAGGGAAAAGGGTGGACATCAAAGGAAAAAAACGATGTCAGTCCTGCACATAACCGGGGAATCTGTGTGATACCCCAGATTCTTACCAACAATGCTGCAGATTTTCTCCGGATGGCAGAGATTCTTAAAGATATCGGATACGAGGAAATCAACCTCAATCTGGGATGTCCTTCAAGAACCGTGGTGACGAAAGGGAAAGGCAGCGGATTTCTGGCAGACACCGAAGCATTAAGAAGGTTTTTTGACCAGGTATTTCAAAAAAGTCAAATGAAGATATCCGTAAAAACCCGACTTGGTCTGGAGAACCCGGAAGAAATAATTGAATTAATGAAAATATACAATGAATTCCCGATTCATGAAGTGATTCTTCATGCCAGGGTACAGAAGGATATGTATAAAAAACCGGTAAACAAAGAAGCTTTTCGTCAGGCATTCTTGCTGTGCAGGCATTCCATGTGTTACAATGGAGACATCTTTACACAAGAGGATTACAGGGCATTTTCCGGGACATTTCCGGATGTGGAAAAAATAATGTGCGGACGGGGGCTGATTGCCAATCCGCAGCTTTCGGAGGAGATTTCTCATCCAGGGGAAGCCGTTGTCATGGACAGGGTAAGATGGAAGGCCTTTCATGATGAGGTTTGTGACGGCTATGAGGAGATTATGTCCGGAGAGAGAAATGTTCTTTTTAAGATGAAAGAGCTATGGAGTTATATGGCAGAAGCATTTCCGGAAGGGAAAAAATATACCAAAAAGATTCGGAAAGCAGTGAAATTATCTGAGTACAGGAAAATCTCAGAAGAACTGTTCCTTTCATAAAGAAGGGACAATGACGGAAAAGGGAGGGCAACATGGCAGACAAAATGAATACAAAAAAGATAATCTGGGGAAGCCTGATTCTCGCGGGCGTTTTATTTTCCGGTGCAGCGGCGGGAAATGTAAAGGCAGATTCCGCGGTTACAGTAACCGAGATTGAGGATGAAAAAGAAATATCCCAACTGATTTCGGATACGTGGGAAGAAGACTATTTCGAGAAAATCGTCGTAGACCCGGATACGGGAAATGTACAAAAGGACGGAGAAAAAGAGACATTTTCTGAAGAATTTGATGTCAGCCGGAAAGAAGCCGACAATATCCTTGATTCTCAGGATGGCGTTGAAGAGTTCCTGGAAGAACAGGAAAGTGACACGGTATATGAGGTAGAAGAAAATGAGGAGGGAGATTATGAAATCACTGCTCCTTATCAGACAAAAAGAATCATCATTACCAGCTCGCAGGTTCAGGGAACCTTCGGAGCCAGTGAAGTATATAAAAACTCCGGTGACGGAGAAATCATTCTCCAGTTTGAGACCGAAGAAGCAACCGAAAAAGCATACAAAAGAATCGTGGCCCGTTACGGAAACGAGAGCTGTTATGTAGACGAGATTGTATATTTTGATGACATTAGCTGCAGTACGGAAGAGGATGTTATTTCCGCATGTTATTCCTGGGGGAATGAATATATGGGCATGGATTCGCTGAAAAGCCAGGCGGCAGCCAGCGGATACAACAGGCAGGTGACGGTGGCTGTCATAGATTCCGGTGTGGATACAACGAATTTCATGTTTGCAGGCAACCGGATATCCGGAAAAAGCTACAGCTTTGTTACGGGTAACAGAGATTTAAGTGATTATTATGGTCATGGAACCCATGTGGCGGGAATCATCGCGGATGCCACCCCGTCCAATGTGAAGATAATGATGCTTCGTATCACAAATAACGAAGGAAGGTCCAGTCTGTTTACCATGAAAACCGCACTGAATTATGCCATTAACCAGAAAGCGGATGTCATTAATATGAGCATGGGTGTCATCGGCGAGCAGGCGGTGGGACAGACTTTTTTAAATAACACGATTCGAAAAGCATATTACAAGGGGATTCCTCTTTGTGCTTCTGCAGGAAACAAAGTGTCGCTGTTCCCGTCGGTGAATGTAAAATACTGTTATCCGGCCAATACATCATGGCCGATAACGGTGTCGGCTCTGGATAATTCCAGCGGAAAGTTTGCAGATTATTCTTTCCGGGGAAGTGCCGTGGACTTTGCCGCTCCGGGAAGCAGTATTCTCAGTGCCAAAAGCTCCAAGAGCAAGCCGGATGCAAATATGGACCGGGGCAATTGTACCTTTATGTGGGGTACCTCCATGGCGGCACCGCATATTTCTGCAGCGGCAGCCTATCTGAAAATGATACAGCCGGATCTGTCCGTGCAGGGAATTGTAAAAGAACTGAAAAAAAGAAGTGTAGATTTGGGAAAAGCAGGGAAAGATTCATATTATGGATGGGGATGCCCGAAAATGACCGGGCTCTTTAATCAGAAGCTTACCTACAGTGCTTATCGGGTGAAACCTTTCACCGCGAAAACGGTACTGACTTCCGTAAAAAATGCGGCTGGAGGAGTGCAGATAACCTGGAATAAAGTAGTGACAGCAGACACTTACCGGGTATATCGGAAAACACCGGGCGGCACCTGGAAATATATCGGAAAAACCGGAAGTCGGAAGTTTGTCGACAAAAAGGCCGCGCAGGGGAAAAAATACATTTATGCGGTTCGTGCTTACCGATGCGGAGACAAGGGAACCCTGAGTGCGGAAAAGTCTTTGATTTCTCTGAAGAGAGTGACGGGCACAAAGGCGGAGACGAAGTCCGGCAGGAAAGCAGTTCTTACATGGAAAAAACAGAAAAAAGTATCCGGATATCAGATTCGGTATTCCTATACAAAGGACATGAAAAAGACAAAAACCGTGACGATTCGTAAGAATCAGGCGAGAAAAGTTCTAAACGGCCTGAAGAAAAAGACC
>JALEIY010000176.1 GCA_022769785.1 Eubacterium sp. | reverse complement strand
GACATGGCATAAATCTCCTTTGTAAAAATGGTTTCTCGACAATTCCATTATACCAAACGGAATGTATTTATGCCTTTTTTATTGGCTGAAATATTGAATTTTCAAGGTTCAGCACACCTTAGAGGTGTGGGAAGTTTTAGTTTATTATTAATAAAACCTTATTTCCCATACTCCAGCTTCATCGGATAAAAAACCATCGCCTGCTCCAATTCCTGACAAAGCTTCTCATAGTCCCCAAAAGAGCTCTGGGAACCCAGCCAGTATTTGTGTTTTTTCCCACCGGCGCGTACAGTCAGATATCTTTGCACTGGAAAGATGGAGTCGCTTTCCTTTCGGGGGGATGTCAGACGAATGCTCTCTGTCCCGGTATATGTATAGGTATCTTCTCCGATTTGAATGAATTCCCCGCCAATCAGAATTCTCCTGGCACAGATTCTTCCCAGGAAAATCAGTCCGATTTTCCGCACGGTGTTTTTTTCTTTTGCGATAAGCTGTTTCGGAGGCAGAAGGTACTCTCCTTTCACAGTTTTATCATCCGCCAAATCGGTACAAACTGTACTGCTGTGTTCTCTTTTCCTTTCCGAAAAAAGCGCCTCTGAAGCGTTTTTTTCATATGTCTCCACTAGGGCAAACCGTTTTTCGATTTCCATATACTTCATTCGTTTTTCCCTCAGAACGGCCAGAAGCTTTTCCAGATCTTTTTCCCAAAATCCATACAAACGGATTTTTTTTACTTCATTGTCTTTGCAAAAAATCAGATAGCATTTGACAGAGAGTACCAAAACCAGACCGGGAATCTCTTCACCGGTCCGGTTTCTATGTATGATTTCCTTATTTTTCTTTTACCGGAATCCAGATTTCGCAGTAATAATTTTCATCGGAAGTCCCGTTTGGATATTTTGCTGCGTCATCATACATTTCGATACAGTAGCCTGCCGCAAATTCGTAGTTTTTCAATGCCGGCAGCCATTCTGAGAAAATCTTCTGATTGACATCCTGCAGAGCCTGCGGCATCGGGCCTTTGCAGGGAAAGACCGCCCAGGTAAATGCCGGGATAACTTTTGTGACAAAGCCTTCCGGAATGTCTGAGGCAGGATTATAAACATCCGCAATCAGATATTCAAAATCTTCTCCGCCCATTTGCTCATCAATGTTAATACCGAACATGCCACAGACATATTTGCCATTCCCGGCAGCATAATGTTCCTGCCAGAACTGCGGAATCTCACTTTTTGCATTGTCATAGCGGAATCGTTTGGATGCTCCCAGTACGGTAAAGCTCTCTTTTTTTGTGATTTTGTAGTCCATCAAATAACCACCTTCCAATGATATTTTTATTTTCAGCGGTGCAAAGGATTTGAGCATTGAGACATTTTTCTGTGCCGCAGAAGGAGTCACGCCATGAAAACGGGTGAATGCCTTCGTAAAGCTGTCCGGAGAATCGTAGCCATATTTCAATGCAACATCAATGACTCTGCGATTGCCGGAACAAAGCTCATTACCCGCCAGGGTCAGCCTGCGGTTGCGGATATATTCCTTTAATGTCAATCCGCACAGGAGGCTGAATCCTTTTTGAAAATAAAAGGGAGATACGTTGACTTTTGAGGCAATGATGTCTGCTGTCAACTCTTCTGTCATATTTTCCTCGATATAATCTACGGCAGTCATAACTGCATGAATCCAGTCCATTTGCTTTTCCTCCCCGCTGTATCTTTATCCTATCATGTTGTGATGCGGGCATCCCGACTTTTCCTGCTGTCTTTTGTCAGGTTTTTCGTTTATCCCAGATTACGCACCTTAAAATCACGCTCTGCTTCCCGTCTGGCATCTTTTTTGGCAATATCCTGTCGTTTATCGTATAATTTCTTACCTCTTGCCAATCCAATCTCCACTTTAATGAGGCTTCCTTTCAGGTAAACCTTAAGGGGCATAATGGTATATCCCTTCATTTTAACCTGGGCTTCCAGCTTACGAATCTCTGCTCTGTGGAGAAGAAGCTTTCGGGTTCTTAAAGGATCCCGGTTGAAAATATTGCCTTTCTCATATGGACTTATATGCATATGATTAATCAGTACCTCTCCTTTGTGAATCGTGACAAAGGATTCTTTAATACTGCATTTTCCCATACGAAGGGATTTTACTTCCGTTCCGTGAAGCTCGATTCCCGCTTCAAATTTTTCATCAATAAAATAATCGTGATAGGCTTTTTTGTTATTCGCAATAAGGCGAATCCCCTGTGATTTCGTCATTTCCTTCCTCCCAATCTGCAAGACTCCTGCCTGCATACAAATCGAGCAGCCGTCTGGCTTCCCGGTCTTCCTCTTCGGTATTGCACCACTCGCTTAATGCAAAATCGATGGTTCCGGAAGCCTTGTCCGCCGATACTACTACAATATCAACTTTTTGTCCGAGCGTAAAGACCCTTCCGCTCTCTTCTCCTACAAGCTGATATTTCTGCTCGTCAAAAATATAATAATCATCCAGCAGAGATTCCATGGAAACCATGCCCTCTACGGTATTATCCAGCTCCACAAAAAATCCCCGGGCAGTCACACCGGATACCACGCCGGAAAAGCATTCGCCGATAAACTGCCGGATATATTCCACTTTTTTCAGTTTCTCCACTTCCCGCTCCGCATTTTGCGCTCTTCGCTCCAGTCGGGAACTTTCTTCCGCCACAGAAGGCAGAAGCTCCTCATAATGGGTAATTCGCTTTCCCTGAAGACGTCCGTGCAGATTCTCTTTGATAATCCGATGAATCTGTAAATCCGGATACCGACGGATTGGAGAGGTAAAATGAGTATAATACTGCGTGGAAAGACCAAAATGTCCAATATTTAAGGTGGTATATTTTGCCTGTTTCATAGAGCGAAGCGCCAAACGGCAAATTAATGCCTCTTCCGGCTCTCCCTCCAGAGAAAACAGTAATTTCTGTATTTCTTTTGGATGAAAATGCTCTCTTCCTGTCTTTAAATAATAGCCGAAATTCCGGATAAAGAGGTCAAGACGCCGAATCCGGTCCGGATCCGGTGCTTCATGGGTTCGGTAAAGAAAAGGAAGCTCCTGCCAGAAATAATCCTCTGCCACAGTTTCGTTGGCAAGCAGCATGAAATCCTCAATTATATCCGTTGCTGTATTTCTCTCGTATGGATGAATATCCATCGGATACCCTTCTGGATCCAGTATGATTTTTGATTCCGGGAAATCGAAATCAATGGCTCCCCGTTTTCTTCTTTTATTTTTCAGTACCGCAGCTGCTTCTTCCATCAAAAAACACATCTCGCGGATATCATCCCTTGTCCCTTCCGGATGCTCTTTCCCGGACAGAATTGCCTGCACACCGGTATAGCTCATTCTCTTATCAACGCAAATCACTGTCTCAACAATCCGATGGCTTACTACATCACCGTTTTTATTAATCTCCATGATACAGCTTAACGCCAGTCTGTCCACACCTTCATTTAAAGAACAGATTCCATTGGAAAGCTCCCGTGGCAGCATGGGAATCACCCTGTCGCAAAGATACACACTGGTTCCCCTCTCGAGAGCACATTTATCAAGGGCAGAGCCTTCCGTTACATACTGAGATACGTCTGCGATATGGACGCCGAGCAGATATCCCTCTCCTTTTCTTTCCAGGGTGATGGCATCATCCAAATCTCTGGCATCCTCCCCGTCAATGGTAACGGTAAGTGTATTTCGGAAATCCTCTCGCTGGATGCAAGACGCCTCAGTCACCTTTTCCGGAATCTCGGAAGCTTCCTTTAATACAGATTTGGGAAAGCTTTCCTCTATCTCAAATGCCCGGATAATCGATGTTACATCGGTAGCCGGGTCGTTGATATTGCCTAGAATTTCTGTGATTTCTCCTTCCGGCTTCTTTTTTTCTGAGCCGTAATCGGTTATCGTCACCACGACTTTATCATCCTGTGCCGCCTTACCGCATCGCTTTCCCGGAACAAAAATATCCTTTCCAAAATGACTGTCGTCCGGGCGGACAAAACCGAAATTACGGCTTTTGATAAAAGTTCCCACCACCGTCTTACAACCTCTTTCGAGAATTTTTAATATCACACCCTCCGGTCTTTTTCCTTCCGGGACGTGTCCGGATGACACTTTCACCAGAACCTTATCCTTATGAAATGCCCCGTTGACATAATCCTCCGATATAAAAATATCTGCCGGTTCTCCAGGAACCGTCACAAATCCAAAGCCCCTTGGATGTTCCGAAAAGAGTCCCACCAGATTGCGGTGTTCCGGCTTGATATATTTGCCTCTGGCAGTCAGCTCTACACTGCCTTCTTCCACCAGAGCATCCATAACCTCCTTAAGCTCCTGTCTTTCTGTATGCGGAACTCCCATCAGATATGCCATCTCTTTTAATTTCATCGGGA
>JALEIY010000155.1 GCA_022769785.1 Eubacterium sp. | reverse complement strand
AAAAAAGACATACAGACTATCCGGGAGAAGGCAGAAGAGGTTGATTTGTTTAAGAAAATGACAAGGAAGATAGCAGAAACATTTGTGGAGGAGGTCACGATTTATGATGCTGAAAAGATGGAGATAAAGTTTGTGTTTGGTGATCTGCTTGCAGAGATGGCAGATAGAATTAATAAAAAGAAAACGGAGGATATATAAAAATGACAATGAAAAATTTTATATTAAAAGGTATCTTGCCGCTGATGGCTTTTGGAATAATTACGTGGTTGGGTCAGTACATATTCATGGTAGATGGTTCTGTTGACTGGTTCCGATTTATGCTGGTGTATGGGGTCCCGATTGGAATTCCGTATATGTTTATTATAGTTCCCACGAAAATGGACTTGTCTGGAACGATGGGAATAGTCGCATTAGGAGCAATTATTGGGGCTGTATTTGGCTTTGTTATTGCGGTTGGGATTGCAATAAGGGCTGTTTGGTATATATTTGCATTTCCAATAAGTGTTTTGATACGGAGAAGGAGACACAGAATATGAGTACAGGAGAAAACATTAAAAGAATCAGGAATAAGCGAGGAATAACGCAAAAGGAACTGGGAATAGCCATTGGTTTCGGAGAAGAAAGTGCCAGCCCAAGGATTGCACAGTATGAGACTGGAAGCAGAACTCCCAGAGATGAAATATTGAAAAAGATAGCAGAGGTGCTTCAGGTGGATCAGAGAAATATTGCTATTCCAACCGGATATAAGGAAGAAGACATGATATACAGGTTACTTGTATTAGAAGATTATTTTCCAGAAATGAAATTGGAAAGAAATACGCAGACAGGAGATGTTGTAATCAACTTCCATAATAAAAAGCTCAATGATTTTCTGCTCACATGGGGAGTAATGCGAGGAAAGCGGGAACAGGGACTTATTTCGGAAGAAGAATATTTGAATTGGAAATATAGAATGTAGGTCGTGTAAAAAATAGTATGTAGTTAAAGAAAAAAGACAGATGCAGCTGATGAGCCATGAGCATCTGTCTTTTTTTGAAATCTTTATTTACTGGAACGATGTAAACAATTCTTTGTAAATGCGGCTGCTTTTAACATTTCCTTTTTTTCCTCCTCAGTGCAATCAGAAGATAAGTCAAGCCATGTCTGATCAGCAGAAGAAAGAGGGAGAACGGGGTTCACAGAAACATCAGACAGTGTAGAAATATCAGAGTGAATACTTGTATTGTTGTCTAATAATCTGTTCTGAATTTCCGCTAAAGCTGTGTTTTGATGCTGGGTATCAATATTATTTATACTTTTGGTAGATGAATAGTAGGTCTTTAATACTTGGTTTATATAGTTGTTTTGAAAATGCAGAAAAAGAGCATCCTCAGATGAAGCTGCATCTAACTCTTGCATGGTATTGATTTTCAAATCTGCCTGATTTTCCATTTTAAAGAGAATAGAAAATAAATCAGATATAGTTTGAATGTCAAAATCCATAAAGATATTGACACTAATCTCAAGTGCAGAGGCAATTTTTAAAAGCTGTTCATACTTTGGATTGCGTTCATTGGCTTCATACTTACGGAGTGTACTGAAACTGATTTCTGCTTCCTGAGCAAGTTGTTCCTGTGTCATGTTACGAGCTAAACGAAAATATTTGATCTTTTCTCCGGTATTCATAGGCAAAGTCCTCCAATGGAAAAAGTATATCACATTTTTAATAGGAAGTGCTACAAAAGTTACAGAAAAATATTGACAGACACAAATGTAGCATATATAATGTGAATAGATACAAAAGTAACACCTAACTGACATAATGGACACAAAAGTACAAGTAAAGTTATATCTAGCTGTCACAAAATCATAAAAAAATCTTCCAGATTATTTGTCAGTTAAAGTTAAGTGACACTTAGGTATATCACTATTGAAGAAAGGGTAGAGCAGATATGGCAGAATTAATTTTTGGAATTGATCATGGAAATGGAAATATGAAGGGGAGTAATGTAGACTTTCCTTG
>JALEIY010000153.1 GCA_022769785.1 Eubacterium sp. | reverse complement strand
GGTCTTTCAGTTCCTGAAATTCCTGTTCATCTAATAAACCTTCGGAGAAGTTTTCATAAAGAGTAGCACTTGCTTCCTCTGCCTTACCTAGCCGATATTGCATATTTTGAATTTTAACTCGGAGGGATGTTAATTCTCCCTTTTCGCAAGTTCCATCCTTCATTTTCTCAAGTAATACTTTTCTATCGCACATAGCTTTTATCATATTATGGATTTGATCCATTACTGTAATCTTTATCAAATCCTCATTTATTTTCTGTCTGCAATATCCGGGTTTCCTATCATACTCAACACAGTAATAGAAACCTTTTCTTATTCCATGTGCCTGACCATTATTCGTATATCGTTTATAAGACATTGTTGTTCCACAATCCATACACTTAACTTTTCCCGGAAAACTATCTGTGAGATCAAAGCAATAATCTCTACCTTTCCCAGTACGTTCTTTGCATCTCTGGCTTATCTGATTCCACTGTTTTTGTACTTCTTCATAGTCCGGATCGGCAATAATTGCATCGTGTGTATTTTTATGAATAATCCATTCGTCCGGATCAGTATGGTGTTCTGGAATATTTTTATACTTTGCACTTTTTCTTTTTCCATAAACTGTCGTTCCAATGTACGCTTGATTTGTCAAAATTGTTTTAAGCCTGTCTCCAGTCCATCGATCTGTCTCTGGAATGTCCGCTTTTATCTCATGGATTGCCTTATATGCATATGGCGTCATAACATCTAACAATTTTAACCTTTTTGAAATTTCCCCAGTCCCAACACCTAACAGATACCATCGGAATATCACCTGTACAATCGGAGCTGTTTCCGGGTTGATTATTAACTGATTTCTTTCCTTATCAACGCTATATCCATAAATGCTCCTAGCAATTTTTACATTCCCCTGTTTACTTTGCATCTCAAAAGCCAGTACCCTCTTTTTGGATGCATCCTTGGCATACATCTCATTTATCATATTTTTAATTGGAATAATCATACTGTTTCTGTCTTCTTCCCTACTGCTGTCAAAGTTATCATTAATTGAAATCAAACGGACATTCAGACAAGGAAAAATTGTCTCAATATAATACCCTGCTTCAATAGTATTTCTTCCAAAACGAGATAAATCTTTCACAACAATGCACTGAATCTTCCCTGCCCGGACATCATCCATAAGCCTGATAAATTCTGGTCTGTCAAAATCAGTTCCCGTATAACCATTATCTACATAGGTATCAACCAATTTGTATTCTGGATGTGAATCAATATACTGATGAAGCATTGTAATTTGTGTCTGGATACATCCATCCGTTTTTTTGTCTACAGATATTCTGGCATAAGCTGCTGTTGCCAGCTGCTGAACCATTACTGATGGTGATATTGTATTCTGTTTTTCATGCTGATTTATTTCAAGCTTCGTTGACTTTCTACTTTTTCGTGCCATATCTCTCCTCCTCAAACCATTTGCGTGGGAACTTTTCTTTCCACTCTTGATATTTAAAACAAATTTCTACATATTCATATTTGATGCAATCAATACGGTCAATCCATTTTTTTACTTCTTCCCGTTTCACTTCTTCAGGAAGTTCCGCTTTTGCAAACAGAACAATCCATGGATTTTTCCCGCTGTAGCATTTCTCAACGTCTTCCAATTGTTCCAGATATTGTTGTAACATTTCATCGTATTCAGCAAATTTATGTATGTTTTGTGCCTTCTGGATTTCATATTCCTCTTCAGAAATGTGCCCGGCTCTCATAGCCTGATACAACGGAAGATTCCTTCCCTCAACCTCTAACATTTTCCGAAAGATTATCTGAGCAGAATCTTTTATCTTCTGTATCTGTTTTTCTTTCTCATATTGCCATTCAAGCGTTCCTATCATCTCGGAGATTCTCTCTGCTGCCTTAATTTCTCGCGTAATAAGTTTACATACATTGCTGTATACTTCTTCATAAGGAATATGACCTCTTTCATATTTGATTTCTTCTGGCTTTGGATAACTCACACGAAATACCTGTATTTTTAACCTTTGGTGTGGATACAGTTTTAATGGAATCCCTGATTCTTTATCAAATATTTTCCCCGCAAACGGATTACAGGTAGGTATTCTTCTGGAATGATTATCCGGTAATTTGCCTGCAAGCACCGTCTTTGCTTTATTAAATGTATCCTCATCAATAATTCTAGGACACGGAATAGTTACTTTTTTAGCATCAATCGTCCTTGTCCATTCACCCAGATACAATCTGTTATAGACAATCCTTTTTATCTGATCTCTTTTCCATGGTTCATTGGGGTTTCTCACTTTCCTTCCCCACAACTTATCAATATAATTTCCAGAGGACATGATTCCTTCTTCGGTCATAACATTTGCTGCTTCCTTAAAAGATTTTCCGTCACAAATCAGTTGAAAAATCTTTCTGACATTCTCTGCAGCATATGGATCAATTTCAAGCTCCATTTTTCCATCTTTGTATCGGTATCCATATTTCGGAAATTTCTTTGTCTCATTGTATTTCCTCATATCTGCATTCACAGTAAAACTACGATATTCCTTCACTTTTTCTTCCAGATATGTATTGGTTTCACCATCACTTACTTCACAAGAGCAGAAATCATCTTCAACAACGGCAAAGTATATTCCTGCAGGTACAAACATATTTCTAAATAATTCAGCTGCCACATTAGCATTTCTACCACAACGGAACATGGAATCTATTACAACACAATCAAACTCTCTCCCAATAGCATCCTGCTTCATCTGCAAAAATGCAGTATCTTCAAATTCATCCTTTTTTCTATCAGAGTATTTTTTTACCAATGTCCAGTTTTTTCTTTTGATATATTCCTGTATCTTCTGATTTTGCTGATTGATGATGTCTTTGGGAATGTCTCCATCTCTCAAGCAAGAAACTGTTCTGGTATAACTTGCACATTTCATACGACTTCCACCTTTCCTTGAATTTCGTCTTCATGTTCTAAAGCGTATTCCACCAGTTCTTTGATTTCGTCCTCATTATTAAAATGGATTTCAATTCTATCAGAACTATATACCACAATCCTGTTCAAAAGCATGACCGCAACTTTTCTGTCCAGAGTCTTTATGTTTTGGCATTGCTTAAATTCCTCTACCCACTTCTGAGTACGCATTTCATTTGAAAGCATCCTTTTCTTTTTTCGTTCCAGTTCTCTGACAGATTCTTCAGCAGTTTCAATTTTCTGTGAGAATGTCTGTTTAATATCCCGGTACTCTTCCCTTGTGATAATGCCATCTATCATATCCTGATACAGATTACTTTTTAAATCCTTGTATTTCTGTATCTCTACACCCAGAGCCTTCATCTGGGTATCCAAAACTTTAATGCCAAACTGTTGCTGTGGAATATTTTCAATCTGTGCAATAATAGCATCAGCCTTTACAATCAATGCAATCTGATTTCTAATTGCATTCAAGACAACTTTCTGTAATGTCACATCACTGATGTTATGAGATGAACATCCCTCTCCACTTTTAAAAGTCGAACAATGATAATAAAAATACTGCTTTTCATTTTTCCTTACAGAACGACGAACCATATTCTGCCCACAATCTCCGCATCG
>JALEIY010000147.1 GCA_022769785.1 Eubacterium sp. | reverse complement strand
AGTGCCTTTACAGGGACAATATTGTTGGAATCAATAATGGCATCCCGAATGGTGGTCAGACCTCCGTAGCTGTTTTTCTTAAAATTGGTTACCCTGTCGCCGTTTTCATAGCGGTAAGGTGCATCATCAAATACGGTGGCGAGAGTCATGCCGCCGGTGTCCAGAGCCGGTGCATAGGTAGAAAGAATCTTAAAGGTAGAGCCGGGCTGGCGTTCAAAAGAAACGGCCCGGTTTAAAGCGAGGTCATGATTTTTGGTTCCACGACCGCCTACAAGTACCTTGACGGCGCCGGTTTTCTGATTGATGAGAGAATAAGATACCTGCGGCTGCAGAGTATAATAGACTTTCTCCTGTATCACAGTGTCATCTTTCTCAACAATATGCTTGCGGAAGGTGCTGGCGGCTTTTTTCAGTTCCTTTTTGGAAGAATAAACGGTGGAATAGGCGTTATCCTTATTTTTCTTCTGGAAATACTTTTTCACATCATTTTGTGTGTAGGTATCCGTGGTTTTGTCGCTGTGTTCAATCTCCAGAGAATAATCCAGGGAGTACTTCGTCTCAACCGGGTAGTTGTCCGGATCATTGATAATGCTGTCCGCAGCCTTTTGCAGGGTGGTGGACTGGGTGGAATGAATGCGCAGACCGCCACGGTAAACAAGATTATAAGCGGTGGCCTGGCTGTATCCTTTCTGCTCCTGTAAATCTTCGACAATCTGAGTAATCAGAGCATCGGTAAAATAGGAATAAACCTCATTTTTCTGATGCTTGTGCGTGTTATTGTCCGAGATACGGGCATAAACATTGTCGGCCAGTGCTTCCTCGTATTCTTCCGTGCTGATATAATTCAGCTCGTACATTTTTTTGAGAATCACATCCCGGCGGGTGTTATTGTCTTCCGGATAGTCAATAGGATTTAAGTAAGTCGGATTCTTTGTGATACCGGCAAGAACCGCACATTCGGACAGGGTAAGCTTTTCCACAGATTTGTTGAAATAATATTGGGAGGCCGCCTCCACACCGAGGGTGCCCTTTCCGAGATTAATGGTATTTAAATAATTGGTCAGTATTTCTTCCTTACTGTTTTCCTGTTCAACTTTGAGTGCCAGAGCTTGCTCCTGAACCTTTCGTTTTATTTTTGCAATTAAATTATCTTCGCCGCCCACGTTAAATACGTTGTTTTTGATGAGCTGCTGGGTAATGGTGCTGGCGCCCTGATTCGAAGACATATGGGTAATATCATTAACCAGGGCACGGATAATTCCTTTCAAATCCACACCGTTATGCTCGTAGAATCGCTCATCTTCAATGGCGATGAAGGCATTTTTCAGATTATCCGGCAGCTGCTCATATTCCACGATAATACGATTGGAAGAATAATCACTTAATACCTGTGTTTTCTTTCCTTTGTCATCATAAATAATGGTGGCAGAATACTTTGGCTTCAAATTGTAAGTGGCGGGAGTACTTGACAAAATTCCGCGAAATGAGCCATAAAGAAAGCCACCGATGCAAACGGAAAAAATGAGACAGAGCACCAGGATAATTTTTAAAATAATCAGGGAAACCAAGGTTCCGGTTCTTGCTTTTTTAGAGCGCAGATTTTTTCTTTTATCCTGAATGGTTTTTTTTGTATAAATCATAAAATTCCTTCTATAAAAATATAGGATTTATCTTACCGGTACAATCTCAATCCAGTATCCGTCCGGGTCGTTGATAAAATAAATGCCCATAGATGGGTTTTCGTAGCAAATGCATCCCATTTCTTTGTGTTTTTTGTGGAATGCGTCATACTCATCCGTTACGAAAGCAAGGTGAAATTCTTCGTCACCGAGGTTGTAAGGCTCTTTTCTGTCACGCATCCAGGTGAGCTCCAGGCGGAAACCGGTACGGTCGTCACCAAGAAAGACAATTCGATAGCTGCCGTCGGAAGCATTTTTTTCTCTTACTACGGACAGTCCGATTGCTTCTTTATAAAATGCAATGCTTTTTTCAAGGTCTAAAACGTTAAAATTAAAATGATTAAATTCGATCATGGGTATCCTCCTTAATAATAATGATATTTTTGAGTATAACACATTCTTCTTCAAAGGGCAATAAAGGGCATGAAATGTCCAAAATATGCAAGTTTCACTTTACAAACGCCAGAAAGAATATATAATAATAAGGGAGTTTTTCTGAAATACATATCTAAGGGATTTTCTGCTCTTTTAGATGGAGAGGAGAGGGAAGGATGAAAGTAAAGAGAGTGACTTTAATGCTGCTGCTGTTGCTTTTTATGGTATCTTTTGCACGCGTTGGTCATATTGAAGCGGAAGCCTCCGGCAGATATACGATTTATGTGAATCGGAAGACGAATATTGTCAATGTGGTGAATCGCAGTACCGGCAAGGTGGTTCGTTCTATGTACTGTTCTACGGGAAAGGGATATTCCACCATCAGCGGAACCTATCATACGGTCAGCCGGTTGAGATGGCATGCACTTTATCACGGCGTATGGGGTCAATACTGTACCAGAATCCACGGACCGTATCTGTTTCATTCGGTATGGTATTACCGCACAAGGAATAATCAGGTGTCCACAAGGGAATATAATAAGCTTGGCTCACAGGCTTCGGCAGGCTGCGTCCGGCTGGCAGTCATTGATGCCAAATGGATTTTTGATCATTGCGGCGTCGGAACAAAGGTAGTTATCGGCGAACGAAGAAAGCTTCAGAGGCCGACAAGAGGAAAGATTAAGATTTCCACTGCGTCAGACAGAGGCTGGGATCCAACAGATCCGAATCCAAATAATCCATATTATCCGAAGATTGCTCTTAAAAAGTCAGCATCAAAGACCATTGCTTACGGCAGTGATTTTGACCCGCTGAAGCTGATTTCCGTGAAATCAAAGACCACATCCTCGAAACGACTTATAAAAAATGTAACAGTAAAAGGAAAGGTAAAAACAAAAAAACCGGGCAAATACAAGCTTACCTATACGGTAAGAGACCCGAGGACGCTCCTTAAAAAATCGCTGACTGTGACATTTAAGGTGGCTAAGAAACCGGTAACTGAGGTTGCCGAATAATCAGCAAGATACATATTTTATGATATGTGAATAATGATATACAGGAGGAAAGATCTATGGCAGCACCATATAACCATAGAGCCATTGAACAGAAATGGCGCAAAAACTGGGAAGAACACCCGGTTAATGTAAACGATGGAAAGAAACCGAAATATTATTGTCTGGATATGTTCCCGTATCCATCCGGAAGCGGACTTCATGTGGGACACTGGAGAGGCTATGTAATCAGTGATGTATGGAGCCGTTACAAAATGCTTCAGGGTTATTATCTGATTCATCCGATGGGATGGGATGCCTTCGGTCTTCCGGCAGAGAATTATGCGATTAAGATGGGAACCCATCCTAGCATCACTACCGCGGAAAATATCGCAAATATCAAACGTCAGATTAATGAAATCGCAGCTATTTATGACTGGGATATGGAAGTGAATACCACTGACCCGAACTTCTACAAATGGACCCAGTGGATTTTTGTAAAAATGTTTAAAGCAGGCCTGGCTTATGAAAAAGAGATGCCAATCAACTGGTGTCCTTCCTGTAAGACCGGTCTGGCCAACGAGGAAGTTGTAAACGGCTGCTGTGAACGATGCGGTGCGCCGGTTACCAAGAAGAACTTAAAACAGTGGATGCTTCGTATCACCAAATACGCAGACCGTCTTTTAAATGATTTGGATAAACTGGACTGGCCGGAAAAGGTGAAAAAGATGCAGACCGACTGGATTGGAAAGAGCTACGGTGCAGAGGTTGATTTCCAGGTGGATGGCAGAGAGGATAAAATCACTGTTTATACCACAAGACCGGATACCCTTCATGGCGCTACATTTATGGTTCTGGCACCGGAGCACGCTTTGGCGGAAAGCCTGGCAACGGATGAGACAAGAGAAGCCGTTAAAAAATACATTTTCGATTCCAGCATGAAATCCAACGTAGACCGTCTGCAGGATAAAGAAAAGACCGGTGTGTTTACCGGTTCCTACGCAATCAATCCGTTAAACGGCGCAAAGGTTCCAATCTGGCTGTCTGACTATGTACTGGCTGATTACGGTACCGGCGCAATCATGTGTGTACCGGCTCATGACGATCGTGACTTTGAGTTCGCGAAGAAGTTTGACATTCCGATTATTCAGGTAATCGCCAAAGACGGAAAAGAAATTGAAAATATGACAGAGGCTTATACTGACGCAGTGGGAACCATGATTAATTCCGGAGAATGGAATGGTATGGAATCCGCAGTGCTTAAAAAAGAAGCACCTGCTATGATTGAAGAGATGGGCTTTGGTAAAAAAACAGTGAATTATAAGCTGCGTGACTGGGTATTCTCCCGTCAGCGTTACTGGGGCGAACCGATTCCGATCGTACACTGTCCGAAATGTGGTGCTGTTCCTGTACCGGAGGAAGAGCTTCCGTTGCTCCTTCCGGATGTGGAGAAGTATCAGCCGACCGGAACCGGAGAATCTCCGCTGGCAGACATTGAAGAATGGGTAAACACTACCTGTCCTTGCTGTGGAGCACCGGCCAAGAGAGAGACCAACACCATGCCGCAGTGGGCAGGTTCCTCCTGGTATTTCCTCCGTTATGTCGACAGCAAAAATGACAAAGAACTGGTCAACAAACAGAAAGCCCATGACCTTCTTCCGGTTGATATGTATATCGGTGGTGTGGAACATGCGGTACTTCATCTGCTTTATTCCAGATTCTATACAAAGTTCCTGTATGACATCGGCGTTGTTGATTTTGACGAGCCATTTAAAAAGCTGTTTAACCAGGGTATGATTACCGGTAAAAACGGTATTAAGATGAGTAAATCCAAAGGAAATGTAGTATCTCCGGATGACCTGGTAAGAGATTACGGCTGCGACTCCCTTCGTCTGTACGAGCTGTTCGTGGGACCGCCGGAACTGGATTCCGAGTGGGACGACAAGGGTATCGAAGGTGTATACCGTTTCCTGAACCGTTTCTGGAAGATGGCAATGGACAACAAAGACAAAGATGTGGCTGAAACAGACGAGCTTATCAAGATTCGTCATAAGCTGGTTTATGACATCACCCAGCGTCTGGAAAGCTTTAGCCTGAACACCGTAGTCAGCGGCTTTATGGAATACAATAACAAGCTGATTGAACAGAGCAAAAAAGGCGGAGTGGACAAAGCCACTCTGGAAACCTTCGCCATCCTGCTTGCTCCGTTTGCACCTCATATTGCGGAAGAATTATGGGAGCAGTTCGGACATACCGATTCTGTATTCGCTCAGACCTGGCCGGAATACGATGAAGATGCCATGAAGGATAATGAAATTGTGATTCCTGTACAGGTAAACGGCAAAACCAGATGTACGATTTCCATCGCAGTCGATGCAGCGAAGGAAGACGTTCTTGCTCTGGCAAAAGAAACCCTGGGCAGCAAGCTCACCGGAACCATTCGCAAAGAAATCTATGTACCTGGCAAGATTGTAAACATTGTTGCAAAATAATCAGGGGAATTATTAATGAAAACGCCGGCAGTAACGGTCATCATGACCGTTACTGCCGGCGTTATTTTTTATGAACTTTAGTTTGTTGATTCCTTGTTCGAACCAATCAGGA
>JALEIY010000144.1 GCA_022769785.1 Eubacterium sp. | reverse complement strand
GGAAACAGAAGGTAGACATCTACTACCGCTTTATCGGAAAGATTGATTAAATGAAACTCCCTGCGTGTCGGGATGCGGTACGCAGGGGAAGCAATAACCTTAACTATGGGAGTCCGGGAAAGGATTTCCGGATATTACTTTACTGGAACCGGTGGCAAAGGTTTTTAGCATTTCGGTGGCGGAGCTTCTTTCCGGAAATGAAGTAATCAATAACAATATTTCCGCCAATATGATGCGTTCCCAGTTTTATGTGTGCCCCATATGCGGCAATATCGTTCATACCATGGGCAGGTCTGTAATAAGCTGTCATGGAATCGTGCTTCCTCCGCTGGAAGCGGAAGAAACGGATGGGATGCATGATATTTCTCTTCGGAAAGTAGAAGATGAATATTTTGTATCTGTGGAGCATGAGATGACGAAACAGCACTATATTTCATTTATGGCTGCTGTATCCTCGGACAGAATCCAGATTGTAAAGCTCTATCCGGAAGGAAATGCAGAGGCCAGATTCAAAATAAATGGTGTAAGAGCTCTTTATTTTTATTGCAATCGGGATGGACTGTTTGTGAGAAAAATAAGATAAATGTATTGGAAAAATTATGATTTTTGCAAAGTGACAGATAAAGCTCCCGAAGGGGGATGATACCGGCCTCGGGAGCTTTATTTATCTTGTTGCACCAAGAACGCCATGGCACACCAGGGCGTTCTTTAGTATGTAAGAATTACAAAACAAAGTTAATATATATTATTTTACGGTCACTTTACAGGAAACTTTTGCTCCGGACTTCATTTTTAAAGTGATGGTTGTTTTGCCTTTCTTCTTGGCGGTGACTTTTCCACCGGAGGTTACTGTGGCAACTTTTTTGTTGCTGGAGCTCCAGCGGGACACCTTATCACCGTAAGTTTTTGATTTTATTTTCAGGGTGTATTTTTTGCCCTTTTTCAGGCTGAGAGTTTTCTTATTTAAAGAAACCTTTGCTTTTAATTTTGCGATGCCGGCTGACTGGGTTTTGTCGCAGACTCTACAGTATCGGGTCTTTTTTCCTTCTTTTAATGCGGTTGCTTTTCTGACGATTTCCCAGCTTGTCCAGCTGTGCTTGCCGGTAGCAGGGATGGCTACTTCTTCGTATTCATAGCATACAGAGCATTCACGATATTTTAATCCGCGTTCAGTGCAGGTTGGTTTTTCTTCGATAATCCAGTTGCCAAAGCTGTGCTTGCCGGTGGCAGGAATATCTCTGTAATCGTATGCGCCGCACTCGTCTATTGTGCAGTAACGGGATTCTTCGCCGGGGTCTCCGCAGGTTGGTTCATAATCCTTATGCCATTCGGACCAGATATGTCCCGGGCATTCGTAATCAGTATCTGCAAATACATAAACAGGAAGAAATGCGACAATTAATAGTGCCAGGCTTAAGATCAGTGATTTTCTTTTCATACTTAAAAAACTCCTTTTTTGATATTATTATATAGAAATATATAAAAACTGTAAACGGAATTTGCTATTTTTTTTGACTTTTTTTTCGGGGTATGGTAAAATAAAACCTCGCGTAAAAATGTTATTTCAGGAGTGAGTATAAATGCAGCAAGGTAAAAGAGTCTGCATATGGGATAATCTGAAATGTGTGCTTATTTTTCTGGTGGTTGTGGGTCATTTTGTAAATCAGTTCGAAGATGAATCCTCCATTATGAGAAGTATTTCTTTTTTTATCTATTCGTTCCATATGCCATTGTTTATTTTCCTTTCCGGTCTGCTGGAGAAGAGATGGGATGAAAACCGTCCGTTTCAGTGGACGAAGCCGGTATATTATATTTTGATTGGATATTGGTTAAAGGTTTTTATTTATGCCATTAAGGTGTTTTTTGGACGAAATGCGAGATTTGATTTCTTTGGGGATACGGGATGTCCGTGGTATATGTTTGCCATGGCGGCGTTTATGGTTCTCGCCCGGATTTTGCAAAAATATAGTCCACGAATTGTTTTGCCGGTCAGTATTATCATCGCCTGTCTGGCCGGCTATGTGCCATCCATCGGCAGCTTTTTGTATCTGTCACGCATCCTTGTATTCTTTCCGTTTTATTACGTCGGATTTTTGCTGACACCGGATATGGTTTTGCGGTTTGTGAGAGATAAGAGAGTGAAGGCCGGGGGAGTATTGATACTGGGGATACTGTTTTTGGTCAGCTTTGTCTGTATCGATGAGGTATATTCTTATATCCGGCTATTAACCGGAAGAAATGCTTATCAGCTGATTCATGTTCCTTCCTGCGGTGCCATGCATCGTTTCCTGTGGTATATTTTTTCCGGAATGGCTGGAGTTTCTGTTATAAGCCTGATACCGGAAAAAAGCCATCCGATGGCAGGAATGATTGGACAGAGGACGCTTCAGATTTATTTCTGGCATCGCCTGGTTTTATATGTAATGATGTATACGGGGGCTGCAGATGTGATAAAAAGCGTGATTCCGTATTTATGGATTTCGGTATATCTGACGATTGCGATGGGTCTTACGCTTCTTTTGTCGCTGAATGTCTTCGGAAAACCTCTTAAGAGTCTGAAAAAATATGAGCAGAAGGTGATACGTTATCTGTCCGGAGCAATTCCGCAGGGAATGTAAATAAAATAAAAGAAAAAAGCTTCAGAATTTCCATGTCGCATTTTATGGGAACATGGGATTCTGAAGCTTTTTTTGTTTTGTTATTCTTCATCATAGACCAGTGTGAAGGTTTCATAATGGTCTTCCGTATAATAAATATCTCCGTCATCAGAGTATACGATACGTTTGGAGCCGCGTTTATTTTCGCCAAGAGTATCGATGTCGCATTCGTGGTAGGTCTGTCCGTCATCGTCTGG
>JALEIY010000143.1 GCA_022769785.1 Eubacterium sp. | reverse complement strand
TATTATTACAGAAATCCGGCGGGAATGCCCGAGGAGAAAGCCTGTGAGTACTATATGGACAGTATCCGGGATGTATTTGAACAGTGTGCACCGGCAGATACGATTGCAGCCATTGTGGTGGAACCGCTTCAGGGAGAAGGCGGATTTATTCCGGCACCAATCGAATGGATTCGGGCAGTCAGAGAGCTTTGCGACGAAAATGGCATTTTACTGATTGCCGATGAGGTACAGACTGGATTTTGCAGAACCGGAAGAATGTTTGCCACAGAGTATTGGAAGGAAGCCGGTATCCAACCGGATATTATTGCAACGGCAAAATCCATCGCAGCAGGTGTTCCGCTGTCGGCTATCATTGCCAGGGACGAGATTATGGAAGCACCGGCACCGGGAACCATTGGAGGAACCTTTGGTGGAAATGCACTGGCCTGTGCGGCTGCATTAAAAACCGTGGAAGTCATGGAAAGGGATAACCTGGCAGGACGTTCCCTTGAAATCGGGGAAAAGGTTATGAAACGGTATGAGGCCATGAAAGAAAAATACGAGTGTGTCGGCGATGTGCGTGGACTGGGCGGAATGATTGGAATTGAGTTTGTCAAAGATAAAGAATCCAAAGAGCCGGATGCAGCATTGACTTCGGCAATTATTAATGAGTGTGCCAGCCATGGTCTTTTGGTGGAAGGAGCCGGAACCTGGAATAATGTCATCCGTTTCCTTGCACCGTTAGTCATTACTGATGCACAGCTTGAGGCCGGACTTGACATTGTAGAAGCTGCAGTTGTCAAATGTATTAAATAGTTCAATATATTGAACGAATTTTTTGCGATATTTTGTGATATTTCTTCTTGACAACGTTTTTTGAGAGTGATATATTAAACGTGTTCAAAATATTGAATATGATTTGACGAAGGCGTCAGTAATCCAACCGGATAGCTGACGTCTTTTTTATTCAGGAAAAAGCGCTTTTTTTTGAAATGTTCTAAAATTGGCAGGTGAGAACACCCGCATGGTTCTAAAAGGAGGATATTGATATGAGATTAAAAGATACAGGACTTACTGCCCAGGACATTAAAGATAAAGTTAATAAATATATGATTGAAACCTATGAGCGTTTTGATTTTCTGGCAGAAACCGCAAAAGATCAGTACATTTATGATGAAAACGGAGAAGCATATCTGGATTTCTATGCCGGTATTGCCGTAAACTCCGCAGGAAACTGTAACGAAAAGGTTGTGAAAGCGGTACAGGATCAGGTGGCAGATATTATGCATACCTTTCACTATCCGTATACCATTCCGCAGGCACTGCTCGCAGAAAAAATCTGTACAACCATCGGAATGGATAAAATCTTTTATCAGAACTCTGGAACAGAAGCCAACGAAGCCATGATTAAGATGGCACGTAAATATGGTATTGAAAAATACGGCCCGAATAAATATCACATTGTAACGGCAAAAATGGGATTCCACGGAAGAACCTTTGGTGCCATGTCTGCAACCGGTCAGCCGGGAAACGGATGTCAGATTGGATTTGGTCCGATGACCTATGGTTTTTCCTATGCTCCTTACAATGACTTACAGGCATTTAAAGATGCCTGCACAGAAAATACCATCGCAATTATGATTGAGCCGGTTCAGGGTGAAGGTGGTGTTCATCCTGCTTCCCAGGAATTCATGCAGGGCTTAAGAGATTTCTGTGATGAAAAAGGAATGCTTCTTCTGATTGATGAAGTGCAGACCGGATGGTGCAGAACCGGTGCGGTAATGTCTTATATGAATTACGGAATCAAACCGGATATTGTTTCCATGGCAAAAGCCCTTGGCGGCGGAATGCCAATCGGCGCTATCTGCGCAACGGAAGAGGTTGCGAAAGCATTTTCTCCGGGTTCCCACGGAACAACCTTCGGTGGACATCCGGTAAGCTGTGCGGCAGCTCTGGCAGAAGTGGAAGAACTGCTTGACAGAGACCTGGCCGGCAATGCAAAAGAAATTGGTGCTTATTTCATGGAACAGTTAAGAACCCTTCCTCATGTAAAAGATGTCAGAGGACAGGGATTGTTAGTCGGTGTGGAGTTTGATGACAGCATTTCCGGTGTTGAGGTAAAACATGAATGTATTAAGCGTAAACTGCTTATTACAGCAATCGGGGCTCATATCATCCGAATGATTCCACCGCTGATTGTGACGAAAGAGGATTGTGATAAAGCCGTTGAGATTATCCGTGCATCCGTGGAGGCACAGTAGAACCTGAATTATAATAGAAAGCGCAGAGCAAGGGAGCCTGAAACAAAAACGGGCTCCCTTTTTCGTTTGACAGGAAATTATTTGTTCCTGCAGAAAAAAGAAAATAACGGGAGGAAAGTGGTATGCAAAAACATTTTATAATTTCCGTCGGCTGTGAATATGGATGCTATGGGGCCGAAATCGGAAAGATGATTGCCAGGGATTATGGCATCGCATATTATGACAGAGAATTAATTGATGACATTATTGAAGAGGCCGGCTTTTCCAAAGACCTGACAGAAAAAGCGGAAGCAGGTGTTGATATTCGAGGAAAAGCAACGAAGGCAGCGATAACCGCCGGTGGCCCGACCAAATATACCAATCTGACAAAACGAATCGTATATATTCAGACAGAGGTTATCAAAAAACTGGCCGCCAAAGGCTCCTGCGTCTTTATCGGAAGATGCTCGGATTACATTTTAAAGGAACAGGACAATTGCCTGAATGTATTTATTTACGCACCGACAGAAACCAAAATTAAGAATGTAATGGAAGCCCACAATCTGACCCGCGATGATGCAATCCTGCTGATTCAGAAGAACGATGAAATGCTTCATGCAAGATATAAACAGATGACCGGAACCTATCGTGGAGACCGTCATAACAGACATTTACTGATTGACTCAAGCCTTCTTGGACCGGAGGGCACCGCAAAACTCATAGAAGAAGTTGCACAAAAAGTATTTGGTGGAGAGGAGTGACATCATGGATAAAAAGAAATCATCAGAATTTGATAAAGTACTTGGCGCATGGGATATCCTCGTGATTGCTTTTGGCGCAATGATTGGCTGGGGATGGGTAGTATCCTCCGGAGACTGGATTGGTATGGGCGGCGTAGTAGGTGCAGCCCTTGGTTTTTTTATCGGCGGTATCATGGTATTTTTTGTAGGACTTACTTACGCAGAACTGACCGGAGCCATGCCGCAGTGTGGTGGAGAGCATGTGTTCAGTCACAGAGCGATGGGCCCGATGGGTTCCTTTGTATGTACCTGGATGATTATTTTAGGATACGTCAGTGTGGTATGCTTTGAAGCCTGCGCCCTTCCGACTATTATTACCTATATTTTCCCTTCATTCTTAAAGGGTTATTTGTATACTGTGGCAGGCTTTGATATTTATGCTTCCTGGCTTGCGGTAGCCGTAGCTGTTTCTGTTTTTATGACCTATATCAATATCCGTGGTGTCAAAACGGCAGCCATATTACAGACAATTCTTACAGTGATTATCGGTGGTGTCGGCATTATTCTGATTGCTGCCTCTGCCATTAACGGAGATATGTCCAATCTTTCCGGACAGTTTTTCGTGGGAGAATCTACCGGAAGCATGTTAAAAGGTGTTCTTGCCGTTGCAGTTATGACCCCGTTTTACTTCATTGGATTTGACGTAATTCCACAGGCAGCGGAAGAAATTGATGTGCCTTTGAAAAAGATTGGAAAAATTCTTGTGCTTTCCATCGTTATGGCTGTGGTATTTTATACGCTGATTATTCTTGCCGTGGGTCACATTTTAAATCCGTCTGAAATTATTGCGTCGCAGAGCGGAACCGGGCTTGTTACGGCAGATGCCATGGGAAAAGCATTTAATTCTACAATTATGGCGAAGGTAATCATCGTTGGAGGTATGTGCGGTATCGTCACAAGCTGGAACTCCTTCCTGATGGGCGGCAGCCGTGCCATGTATTCCATGGCAGAGTCCTATATGATTCCTTATACCTTTGCAAAGCTTCATCCAAAATATAAAACACCGGTCAATTCTCTTTATTTAATCGGACTTCTTTCCGTGCTTGCTCCATTTGCAGGAAGAAAAATGCTCGTATGGATTGTAGATGCCGGTAACTTCGGATGTTGTATCGCTTACTGTATGGTATCAATTTCATTTATGATTTTACGGAAAAAAGAACCGGATATGGAAAGACCATATAAAGTAAAAAATTATAAATTTATCGGTGCCATGGCAGTTCTCATGTCCGGATTTATGGTGGCCATGTATATTATTCCAGGTTCCGGAGCAGCCCTTGTATGGCAGGAATGGATTATGGCAGGCGGCTGGTGTATCCTTGGTGTAGTATTCTGTATCGTATGTAAAAGGAAATACAAAGAAAAATTCGGTATCCTTGTGGAAATCATTTCTGATGAAGATGCTGTTGCTTTACAGTCCAGTGATGAAGAAATCTCCGCAGCTCTCGATGCGGCAATTGATGCAGCGATTGCGAAAATATTATCAGAAAGAACTGTACATTTTGAATAAATAAATACAGAGGTGAAAGAAATGAACTTCAATTATTATCTGCCGGTCAATGTGATTTTTGGCTGCAAGAAGACAGAAGAAGCAGGAAATATAACAAAAGCCTATGGGAAAAAGGCCTTAATTGTAACCGGTAAATCCAGTGCCAAAAAATCCGGTCTTTATGACAAAGTAAAGGACAGTCTGAAAGAAGCCGGAGTAGATAGCGTGTTATTTGATAAAGTATCACAGAATCCCCTCACAACAACAGCCATCGAAGGTGCTGAATTCGCCAGGGAAAACGGGTGTGATGTGGTAGTTGCCATCGGAGGCGGAAGCATCATGGACTGTGCAAAAGCAATCGCTTTTCTGGCAGTCAATGAGGGAGACATTAACGACTATATTTTTGGAAGAAAAGCAAGTGATACGGCACTTCCGTTGGTACTGATTCCGACAACCTGCGGAACCGGCTCGGAAGGAAACGGATTTGCCGTTTTGACCAATCCGGAAACCGGTGATAAAAAATCACTCCGCTGCAATGCGATTGTGGCAAAAGCTTCCATTGTGGATCCGGAATGTATGATGACCATGCCAAAGCGGGTGCTTGCATCTGTAGGCTTTGATGCCCTTTGTCACAGTATGGAGGCCTATACCTCCAAAATATCACAGCCATTTACAGATGCCCTGGCACTGTATGCCATTGAGCTTATCGCTGACAGCCTTGTGGATTTATACCAGGGTTCCACCGACATTGAAAAATGGGAAAAACTGACGGTTGCAAGCACCATCGGCGGCATGGTTATCAATCAGGCTGGAGTAACCCTGGCTCATGGAATGGAACATCCGGCATCCGGTCTTAAAGATATTGTACATGGACACGGACTTGCTGCTCTGACTCCTTCTATTATTGAGGCATCCTGGGGCGGAAACGAAGAGAAATTTGCAAGAATTTCAAAACTTCTTGGCGGAATAAGTGCAGCTGACTGTGCAGATAAAGTAAAAGAGTTTCTTGAAAAGATAGAGATGGATGTTACATTAAAAGACCTGGGACTTTCGGAAGAGGATATTCCGTGGATGGCAGAAAATTGTATGAAGGTGTCTGCAGCATCCGTGGCAAACAATCCGGTTGTATTTACCCAGGAAGAAATTGCAGAAATATATAAAAAGGCAATGTAGATTCTAAAGGACAAGAAAACATATGATTTAATAAAACAGATCGGAGAAAAAGTCTTCGGTCTGTTTCTTTTTTTAAGTAAAAAAAGAAAATTATTATAAAAATTAAGATACTTATTTCATAATATAAGTAGTTGTGTTACAATATATCCATCTTGATTTTTATCAAAAGAAAAAAAGATTGGAGAAAGTATTATGAAAAAACAAAGTGAAAACAGAGGCAGCTTTTCCGGAAAGCTGGGGTTCGTCTTATCTGCTGCCGGAGCTTCTGTAGGGTTGGGCAATATCTGGCGCTTTCCGTATCTGGCGGCAAAATACGGAGGAGGGATTTTCCTGCTGGTATATATTATTCTGGCTCTGACCTTTGGTTATACAATGATTGTGGCGGAAACCGCCATCGGGCGTATGACAAGGAAAAGTCCGGTGGGAGCCTTTGCAGCTTTTGGAAATTCAGGATTGTTTAAGTTTGGCGGCTGGATTAATGCAATCATTCCCATGCTGATTGTTCCATATTATGCAACAATTGGAGGCTGGGTATTAAAATATCTCCTGGAATTCCTTCGTGGAAATGCCCGGGGTGTGGCAGAGGATGGATATTTCAGCAGCTTTATTTCCGGCGGATTTTCCGCAGAAATCTGTTTCCTGGTTTTTGCTTTTCTGACACTTTTTATTATTTATGCCGGTGTCAGAAATGGAATTGAGAGGGTATCCAAATTTATGATGCCGATTCTTGTGGTGCTTGCCATTATCATTGCGGCGTATTCCATGACAAGAAAGGGTGCCATGGAAGGCGTAAAGTATTTCCTTATTCCAAACCTGGATAATTTTTCATGGATGACGGTTGTAAGTGCCATGGGACAGATGTTTTATTCCCTGTCCATTGCCATGGGTATTCTGATTACCTTTGGTTCTTACATGAAAAAAGACATTTCTGTAGAAGGCGCAACCCAGAATGTAGAGATTTTTGATACGGCCATTGCGATTATGGCGGGTCTGATGATTATTCCGGCGGTTTTTGCATTTGCAGGAGGAGACCCGGAAGCTCTTTCTGCGGGACCGGCGCTTATGTTTATTACTATTCCGAAGGTACTTGTGAGTATGGGATACGGAACCATTGCCGGAAGTCTGTTCTTTTTACTGGTGCTTTTTGCAGCGCTGACCAGCTCCATAGCCCTCACAGAAAGTGCAGTTTCAACCTTTGAGGATGAACTGGGCTGGGGAAGAAAACGTTCTACCGTTATCGTTGGAGTCATTATGGTTGTTCTCGGCAGCCTTTCCTCCCTGGGGTACGGACCGTTGGCGTTCGTTAAAATTATCGGAATGCAGTTTCTGGATTTCTTTGATTTCCTGACCAACTCTGTTATGATGCCGATTGCAGCGCTGGCAATCTGTCTTCTGGTGTCCCGGGTGATTGGAATAGAGGGAATCGCTGACGAAGTAAAGGAAAACGGCGCGCCATTCCGAAGGGAAAAGATTTTCCGTTTCATGATTAAATATGTATGTCCGATTTTCGTTGCAATTATTCTGATTAGTTCTGTAGCAAATGTATTTGGTATTATCAGTATGTAAACACGATTCAGAAATAATTCCAATTTGATAAAAAATTACTTGACAAAAAACATGGATAATAATATAATGTTTTTTGTTGAGTGATGTGGGATCTTAGCTCAGCTGGGAGAGCATCTGCCTTACAAGCAGAGGGTCATAGGTTCGAGCCCTATAGGTCCCACTTTTTATTCATATGGCGGGATAGCTCAGTTGGCTAGAGCACACGGTTCATACCCGTGGTGTCGCTGGTTCGAATCCAGTTCCCGCTATTTTTTTATACCCTTTTTTCGGAAGAATATCGTTTTGCGGTATTCTTTTTTTGATGGGGAATTATTCCATTTCCTTCCGGCAAA
>JALEIY010000137.1 GCA_022769785.1 Eubacterium sp. | reverse complement strand
TTTGGATTAATCTCAATGTTAGATTACTACACCGAAAAGAGTGTTACTTGTTAAGTTGATTGAACCGCCGTGTACCGAACGGTACGCACGGTGGTGTGAGAGGTCGGGAAATTTTAATTAAATTTCCCTCCTACTCGATCGGAGGGCATAAGACAGCATACTTTGCAAAGTGATTTTTAACAGCCTGACAGGCAATCCGGTCCCTTCCGATAGGGAAGCATGCTGTTATAGATTCAGGGGGAAAATATTGCGTTGTCTGATAAATAAAATTTGAAAAAACAGGGAATACTGGGAAATGATTCTATAAAATGTCACATATTTCCTCATAAATCTTAATTTATTTATACAAATCCACAAAAAAGTTTATTTTAGAGATTTATTTTATTTTGTATAATAGGAAGGTAACTTTACAATATAATGTGATAGGAGAAAAATTATGGAGGAGAAAAAAGAGTTTAAGCCTTTTATCTCTGCGGATAAAATAATTCCGGAATTTACCGTTGCTTCTGTAATTCTCGGTATTATTCTTGCAGTGGTATTTGGCGCTGCCAACGCTTATCTTGGATTAAGAGTTGGTATGACAGTATCCGCATCGATTCCGGCTGCGGTTATTTCCATGGGCGTAATCCGTGTAATCCTGAAAAAGGATTCTATTCTGGAAAACAACATGGTGCAGACCGTTGGTTCTGCCGGAGAGTCCCTGGCAGCGGGCGCAATTTTTACTCTGCCGGCTGTATTTATGTGGGCGGCTGAAGGAAAATGTGACACACCGTCCTTCCTGACCATTGCAATTATCGCTCTTTGCGGCGGATGGCTGGGTGTTTTATTCATGGTACCGCTTCGTACTGCCCTCATTGTGGAGGAACACGGAGTGCTGCCTTATCCGGAAGGAACCGCTTGTGCGGAGGTTCTTCTTGCAGGAGAAGAAGGCGGAGAGAAATCCAAAGTGGTATTTTCCGGTCTTGGAATTGCGGCTGTCTACAAATTTATCGCAGATGGTCTGAAGCTTTTCCCGAGTGAAGTAAACTTTGATATTAAAACCACGAACATTACCTGTGGTGTCGGTATGGATGTACTACCGGCTCTAGCAGGAGTGGGATATATCTGTGGACTGAAGATATCAAGCTATATGTTTGCTGGTGGTATCCTGTCTTACCTGGTGCTGATTCCGGCTATTGCATACTTTGGTGGCGATTCCGCATCCACTGTACTGGATGAAGCGGGCAAAGCCCTTCCGTTTTCTGCGTTGGACCCGGGAACCATCTGGAGTAAATATATTCGTTATATCGGTGCCGGAGCTGTGGCAGCCGGAGGTATTATGAGTCTTTTGAAGACACTTCCGACCATGATTAAGACCTTTGGTGCAGCCATGAAAGGCTTCGGTAAAAATGTAAGCGGCGGTGACCGTACCCAGCAGGATTTACCGATGCATATCGTATTGATTGCAGTTGCTGTTCTGGCTGTGGCAATCTGGCTGATTCCGACGATTC
This sequence comes from Eubacterium sp., assembly GCA_022769785.1. Taxonomy (GTDB): domain Bacteria; phylum Bacillota; class Clostridia; order Lachnospirales; family Lachnospiraceae; genus Anaerobutyricum. Next base: position 8,631 of record JALEIY010000137.1, on the reverse strand, counting down.
CGGTCAATTTGGCAGGTGCAATCATCATCGTTGTATTCGGATTTTTCTTTGCAACCGTATCTTCCCGTATGGTAGGTCTTGTGGGAAGCAGTAATAACCCGGTATCCGGTATGGCCATTGCAACTCTGATCCTGACTACCGTTATCTTTAAGGTGACAGGAAATGACGGTGCCGCAGGCATGGTTGCGGCTATTACAGTCGGTACAGTAATCTGTATCATCGCAGCAATCGCCGGTGATACTTCTCAGGATTTAAAGACCGGATACATTATCGGTGCGACTCCGAAAAAACAGCAGATTGGTGAGCTTATCGGTGCTTTTGCAGCGGCAATTGCCATCGGTGGAGTTATGTATCTTCTGAATGCCGCATGGGGCTTTGGTTCCGAGGCAATTCCTGCACCACAGGCATCTCTGATGAAGATGGTAGTGGAAGGTGTTATGGGTGGAACCCTTCCTTGGCCGTTAATTTTCATGGGTATCTTTATTGCCATTGCGGTTGAGGTTATCGGTATTCCGGTACTGGCATTTGCCGTAGGTCTTTATCTTCCGATTCATCTGAGTGCTCCGATTTTTGTCGGCGGTCTTATCAAATGGTATATGGAAGACAAGAGAAAATATGCAAATGAGAACCAGAAAAAAGGCTGTGTGGAAGCAGGCGTTCTGTATTCCTCCGGTATGATTGCGGGAGAGGGTCTTGTGGGTATCCTTCTTGCAATTTTTGCAGTGCTTGGTCTTAATCCGGACATCTCCGGAATTTACGGAGACAGCTTTGCAACCGTAGGAAACTGGGTTGGTCTGCTGGCATTTGCACTGCTTCTGGCAACAATGTTCTTCTTCTGCCGTAAGAAAAACACAGTGGAAATTGACACAACAGATGAACTGAAATAATCCGTTTTACAGCATCCGGCTGGTTATTCAGCATGGACGTTTTCGGATAAAAATGATAGAATAAAGAGGGGACGCTGCTGCAAAAAGTGCAGCGGTGTCCCTTTTTGCTCACAGGAGGTTTTCCGTCAGGAAAGCCGGAAATAAAGGCATAGGGAAACATGGGAAAAAAGAAAAAACAGAAAAAACAGGAAGAAAATTATCTGGACAGAATTCCACAGATAAAAAAAGAACAATGGGAGCTCCTTGAGGATGGGCTGGTAGAGATTACTGTGGAAAATACAGGGTTTTATAATACCCTTGCGCAAAAGCTGTTTAAAAAACCGAGATACAGCTTTATTAAACTCGATGAATACGGAAGCTGCGTCTGGCAGCAGATAGATGGAAAAAAGACGATTTATGAGATTGGACAGATACTTAAAAACACACATAAAGAAGCAGGAACGCAGCTTTACGAAAGACTGTCCTCGTATTTTGGAATTTTGGAAAGAAATCAGTATATTACATTTGTGAACAGGGATGAATAAAGAATGAAAATCACAACGATTATAATGGGAGTGATTCTGTTTGCCATTGCCACCATGATTATTTATGGCTGGGGCCTGGTAAAGCAGAAAAATCAGACCAGTGATTTGATGGGTCTTCTCTTCGGAAAAGGAGAGGAAAAAGTAAAAAAATATTTAAAAAAGCAGGAAACAATCACAGCGGCTGATGTAGAGCGGATGTGTGACGGATTAGAGGCGAAGCTGCCGTTTTCCGCCAGCCGGGCAGTGGTAAAAAATAAAAAAGATTTTGCCAGACAGCTTCTGGACTATATGGTTAAGACCGGACAGCTGGAAAAAGACGGTCCCGTTTATAAAAAAGCGGGAAAGGCAAAAAGATAAAGCAATCAGGAAAAGAGGAGAATATCATGGGTGTATTATCAGACCTGAAACCGAAAAAAGTATTTCATTATTTTGAAGAAATTTGCAGTATTCCTCATGGCTCGGGAAATATAGAGCAAATCAGCGATTATCTCGTGAAGTTTGCGAAAGAAAGAAGTCTGCGTTTCCGACAAGATGAAAAAGGAAATGTAATCATCTGGAAAGACGGCTCCAAAGGCTATGAACAGTCCGCACCGGTAATTTTACAGGGACATATGGACATGGTCGCTGTAAAAGAAGAGGGCTGTAATAAAAACCTGGACACCGAAGGTCTGGACCTCGAAATAAACGGGGACATGATTTCGGCAACGGGGACATCCCTCGGCGGAGATGACGGGATTGCCGTGGCATTTTCTCTGGCTCTTTTGGATGATGACGAGCTGGCTCATCCCCCACTGGAAGCGGTCTTTACCGTAGACGAAGAAATTGGTATGCTTGGGGCGGATTATATGGATATGTCAGACCTGAAAGGCCGGATTCTTCTTAATATGGACTCGGAAGAGGAGGGTGTTTTTACCGTAAGCTGTGCCGGAGGAGCTACTGTCACCAGCATGTTTTCTTTCCGGAGAGAAAATGTTACGGCAGAAGCACTTCGGGTGAAAATTGAAAACTTTACCGGAGGCCACTCCGGAGTGGAGATTGACAAAGGCCGTGCCAATGCCAACGTTGCTATGGGAAGGATTCTTCGTGCGGCGGGTAAAGCTGCAGACATAAGGCTGGAAACCTTGAATGGCGGAGAAAAAGATAATGCCATTGCAAAGTTTGGCGAGGCGGTAATTGTGACGGAGCCGGAGAAACAGGAAGCAGTTCAGGCCGCAGTAAAAAAGGCTTTCGGACAAATTTCAGAAGAATACCGGGTAACGGACCCGGATGCGGTACTGGTCATGGAAGTTCTTCCGATGGAAGAAAGACAGGTGTTTACAAGAGAAAATACGGAGGCAGTTGTTACGGCAATGCTTTGTCTTCCGGCCGGTATTCAGCGAAAAAATCCTCAGATGCCGGAGCTGGTACAGACTTCTCTCAATCTTGGGGTTGTTATTACCGATAAAGAAAAAATCAGCCTGTCATTTTCCGTGAGAAGCTCTGTGGAGAGTGAAAAAGAGCATCTGATTGACCAGATTACCTGTCTAACCGAAGCATTGGGAGGCAGTGTTACAGTGACAGGACAATATCCGGGCTGGGAATACCGCTCTGACTCACCGCTTCGGGAACTTCTCATTGAAGTATATAAAGAAATGTATCAGAAAGAGCCGGTGGTTGAGGGAATACACGCCGGACTGGAATGCGGAATCTTTGCTTCGCGTCTGGATAATCTGGATGCCGTTTCCATCGGACCGCAGATGTATCATATTCATACCACAAAAGAAGAATTGAGCATTTCTTCTGCACAGCGCACCTGGGAACTGGTTCTCCGTACCCTGGAAAGACTGAAATAAGCTGAATTTTAACTTTTTGTTTGTTTTCAGAGGCGATTTGTGGTATTATGAGAAATAGTAGTAACCGTTAAGCAGCAGTTTTCCGGCGGGAACAGGAAAGACGGTCTGAGTATCTGTTTTTTGTGATATACCGGAGATATGCCTCTGATGCAAACAGTGAGGTCTGTATGAAAAGACAGGATTATGTTTCTTGGGATGCCTACTTTATGGGAGTTGCCCTTTTATCCGCACAGAGAAGCAAGGATAATAATACCCAGGTAGGTGCCTGCATTGTCAGCCCGCATAATAAGATTCTATCCATGGGATATAACGGAATGCCGACCGGATGTGACGATGACAGGATGCCGTGGGAGAGAAAAGGAACTCCTCTTGATACCAAGTATTTATATGTGTGCCATGCGGAATTAAATGCCATACTGAATTATGGCGGCGGTTCTCTGCGGGGGGCCAGAATCTACACCACATTATTTCCGTGTAATGAGTGTACAAAGGCAATCATTCAGTCAGGGATTTCGGAAGTCATTTATTATTCCGACAAATATTCGCAGACGGATTCCACAATAGCAGCAAAGCGAATGCTTGACATGGTGGGGATTACCTATCGTCAGTACAACAAAGAAGATAAAAATCTCATATTGGAATTATAAAAATGCTTGACATTCTCAGATACAGATGATATAGTGTATAAGGTTGTTTCGCAACCAGACATAAAGCAGAGTATCCACTCTCACCTCAGCACAACGGTGACTCGGGTTAATATCAGAGCATAATAAGAGTTCTTTCGTGTTTTTTATGGAAGGATATTTATGATCGGGGATATAGGTGGATAGTCATGCGACTGTTCACTTTTTTTGATTTATCATAAAGGAGTCGGCTCCGGATGAATCAGAATACTCAGTGGTGAGACGGTGATGACGAGAGTAAGAATTACTACTTATGGAGGTGTACTGCTATCAACGAGTTGATGATTAATGAACAGGTACGTGACAGAGAGGTTCGACTGATCAGCGAAAAGGGAGAACAGCTCGGTATCATGTCGGCGAAGGAAGCCATGAAGATTGCAAGAGAGGCCGAACTTGATCTTGTAAAGATTGCGCCGAATGCAAAGCCGCCTGTATGTAAGATTATTGATTATGGAAAATACAGATATGAGCTTGCCAGAAAAGAAAAGGAAGCCAGAAAGAAACAGAAGACCATCGATGTCAAAGAGGTGCGTTTATCACCGAACATTGACAAGAATGACCTGAATACCAAAGTGAATCAGGCCAGAAAGTTCCTTTCCAAAGGAGATAAGGTCAAAGTTACACTTCGTTTCCGCGGACGTGAGCTCGCCCATGTAAATTCCAGCAAGATTATTCTGGATGAATTTGCAAAACAGTTGGAAGACTGTGCGGTTGTCGATAAACAGCCAAAGTTCGAAGGAAGAAGTATGACAATGTTTTTAACTGAAAAACGTTAATATATATAGAACATAGTTAGGAGGACATTAATTATGCCAAAAATGAAGACAAGTAGAGCAGCTGCAAAGCGTTTCAAAAAAACAGGTACTGGTCAGTTAAAAAGAATGAAAGCTTATAAGAGCCACATTCTTACCAAGAAATCTCAGAAAAGAAAAAGAAATCTGAGAAAATCTATCATCGTAGATTCCACAAATGTAAAGAACATGAAGAAGATTTTACCATATCTTTAATCGCATAGAGGAGGATGTTTAATAATGGCAAGAGTTAAAGGCGCACTGGGCGCACGTAAAAGACATAACAGAACACTGAAACTTGCAAAAGGTTACAGAGGAGCAAGATCCAAACAGTATAGAGTAGCAAAACAGTCTGTAATGAGAGCTCTTACAAGCTCCTATGCAGGAAGAAAACAGAGAAAGAGACAGTTCAGACAGTTATGGATTGCCCGTATCAATGCAGCCGCTAGAATGAACGGCATTTCCTACAGCAAAATGATGTACGGACTGAAGCTTGCAGGCGTAGAAGTAAACAGAAAAATGCTTTCTGAGATGGCAATCAGCGATCCGGCAGGATTTGCAGCCCTCGCAGAATTAGCAAAAAGCAAGGTGGCCTAATGAAGAGCGTGACCGGTAAACGAAAGTTTACCGGTCTTTTTTATTAGTAAAAAAACAGTCCATTCTTTAAATAACATTAATTTTTTATTTCGATGGGGAGGAGTTTAGTATGAGTAACGTTAAGAAACTTAAGAAAATGGTAATCTTTGTAATGGCATTTGTAATGATTTTCAGCGTTTGTAATGTTTCTGCTACCGCTCTCTACCGCAGAGGCGGAAGAAACTATGTGTACAGAGGCAGTGAATACAAGGTTTATTACAATAACAAGAAACTTAGTACATCCAGTCGTTACGCGGTAATGATTAATGATAATGTCATGATACCTTACAAGTACTTCCTGGTAAGCAGGGGACCAAAGATGAAGTCTGCATATAATAAATATACACAGACTCTTACCCTGGAATACAAACAGACAACCGTGAAATTTACTCTTTACAATAAATATATGTATGTAAACGGAAAGAAAGAAAAGTTAAATACTGAGCCGCTTACCATGAGAATGGGAGGAACCAAGCTCATCGTGCTGCCTGCAAAAGCACTTTGTCGTGTCTTTGATATTCCGTATACATACAACAGATATGCAAAATCTGTTTCCATGACACCGCCGGCAACTTCGGCAAGCAAACCGGTCAGCAATAATAACACGGCAAATACCAACGTCAGCAGCACCCTGCAGGCAACTGCTTTTAACGGTATGACAACAGCACAGTTTATTGAAACAGTAGGCCCGATTGCACAGCAGGATTACAGAAATACAGGAGTTCTGGCATCTGTTACACTGGCGCAGGCGATTAATGAAAGCGGTTGGGGCAAATCCGGACTGACACAGAAATCCAACAATATGTTTGGTATGAAAACCTCTCTTTCCGGAAACACCTGGGCAGGCTCCGCATGGGACGGAAAGAGCTATGTCAGCGTCATTACAACAGAGGAATACGGCGGACGTAAAGTAAAGATTACCGCTACCTTCCGAAAATACAAAAATGTCGCACAGTCAATTGCCGACCATTCCGCATATCTGGCCAATGCAAAAAATGGTTCTGCCAAACGTTATGCCGGCCTGACCACAACGAAAAGCTATTCTCAGCAGCTTAAAATCCTGCAAAAGGGCGGTTATTGTACCTGGAGCGGATATGTAAGCGAGCTGACAACACTGATTAAGAAATATAATCTGACTCGATTTGATAAATAAAAATGTTTCATTTGAGCCTCTGATGTGGTAACATAGAATAATCTGGAAAAAAGGTACTTTAGGAGGTTAATATGAGACATATGGAAGAACCGGGCGAAGAATCAAATAAAGTAGGAGCATCCATGCTCTCTATGGTATTTTCCCTGCTTCTCGTAGCAGCCGCGCTGATATTTGTTTTTGGATTTAAACATTATCTGGCGCGCCGTACCTACACCGGACCAAAGGTGGAGACTCCGGTTTCCGTGGCAGAATCCGATACTTCAACGGAGTATCTGGAAATGGACGCGACATTTAAAACGACCATGCTGATGATAAAAAATGTGCCAAAAGACGGGTTTTACGCAGTGGAGGCACCGGGAGAGACCAAGGGGCGACGTCTGAAAAACGGACAGATTCTGGAGGCGGTACAAAAAGGAACCTGGCAGGGAAAAATCTGGTATCGATTAAAAGATGGCAGGTATGTTCCTGCGGGAAGCAATGTGCAGCCCCTGGAAAGCTACACCAGGCTGAAAGGCTATCTGGCAATTACCTATATCAGCTCCAGTGGAGTACGGCTGCGAAGCTGGGCGGATTTTAAAGCGGATAATGTGACAGGAGCCGTGTACGTCGGGGATAAGGTTCCGGTATCCGCAAAGGTTGTGACCCAGGGTGGGGTATCGGCTTTTATTACAGAGGACGGGGATTATATTACCACTGACTCCCGTTATCTGAATGATTATACAGAAGTGGTGGAAGATGACGGAAAACAATCCGAAAAGTCCGAAGCAGACGAGAAGGATACAGAAGAAACGCAGACAAAAGATAAAAATACAGAAAAAACAGAATCTCCGGAATAAAACACCGGGGAACATCCCATCGAAGAAACCGAAAATAGATAAAATAAGAGGACAGGTGTTACTCCCTGTCCTCTGACTTTATCTTTCCGTATTTTTCTTCATGCTCTGCGATAGCCTTTCGAATGAGGAAAACCACTTCTCCATTCATGGAACGCCCTTCAAATTCAACAAGATATTTAAACTTTCGGTGTGTTTCTGCATCGATCCGAAGACCGAGATGTTTTATATTATTCATGGAATGCCCCTTCAAAATCGTAAATCATGCATTTATTTTAGAGAGAATGCCGGAAGAAAGGGGCGAAGGAACTTATTTTGAGTACAAAAAACCGTCGGTATTTTTGTCAAAATTAAAATTATTAAAAAATTTCAAAAAATTGAAAAAAGTACTTGCATTATGTAAAACAACGTGTTATAATTCGTTTTGTTGGTAAGGAAAACAACTTAAAACTTACCGATGAGCAGACGTGGCGGAATTGGCATACGCGCTAGACTAAGGATCTAGTCCGGGCTTTCTGGGTGCGGGTTCAAGTCCCGCCGTCTGCATTTTTTATTTTATGTAAGGATGCAGTAACGCATCCTTTTTTTTTTCACAGGAAATTACTCCTTTTCCTATCAAATAAAATTGCAGGCATAAGACAAGTCCGCGCAAGCACAAGTCAGGCGGAATGACACCGGGAACATAAGCTGGAGGATTGTATGAGCGTTATAAATGTAGAACATATTTCGAAGCTGTATGGGGATAAAATGGTACTGGAAGATGTTTCCTGCAGCGTGGATTACGGAGACAAAATCGGGATTATCGGTGTGAATGGTACCGGTAAGTCAACGTTGCTTCGCATACTGGCAGGCGGAGAGGAACCGGATGAAGGGGATATTATTTTTACCAGAGGGCTTACCGTGGGATGGCTCCCTCAGACGCCGGATTTCCCGGACAGGACAAGCGTTCTTTCCTATGTATGTAATGGAATGGAAGAAGGCGATTATGGCCTTGAAAGCGAGGCCAAATCCATGCTCCATGCGCTGGAACTTGATAATTATATGCAGGAACTTACCGAACTTTCCGGAGGACAGAAAAAAAGAGCGGCACTTTGTAAGGTGCTGTTGCAGAAAACAGATATTCTCATACTGGATGAGCCGACAAACCACCTGGATAACCGAATGTCTGACTGGTTGGAGCAGTTCCTTGTCCGTTACCGGGGGATTGTGATTATGGTAACCCATGACCGGTATTTTCTGGACCGGGTATCCAATCATATCTGGGAGATTGATAAAGGAAGCATTTACTTTTA
>JALEIY010000104.1 GCA_022769785.1 Eubacterium sp. | reverse complement strand
GTTGACACAATTTATGTTGTGCCAACTGCATCCAAAGGTGTTACCGGTCTGTTTCCAGATAGAAATAGGTGTTGTCCCCGATAGTTCCATAAGTCTCATATCCACTCAGGTAATCATAATCCGAGGAACGAAAATATAATATATAGGAAGGAATATTTCTCTTCCCCTTCTCCAGAGCATCGTCTACCGCTGCAATACACTCTTTTGACGGCTCCCGGTTCTTATAGGGATAAGTGCCGCTGCTTTTATCGTAATAGGCAGTAAACTGTGAATCCTCTCTCACCACCTCCATGAGGTCGTCCGGATAGCGCTCGGAGTCTTTTCGGTTCAGCATACAGCTAATCACCGCCAGAGAGCCTTCATATCCGGTGTCACATTCCATGGAAACAACCTTGTACAGCATTTCTTTTTCTTTTGTGGAGAGTGAATTCTCTGCTTTTTTATTTTTCTTCTTTTGTGATTTCAATTCAGAATTATTTTTTTCTTTTATTTCCGGTACTGTTTTCACTGTTGGCATCTGAATATCACATACAATCCAGTCATCGGTAATAAAAGGAAAATAACTCTGTGAGGCTTTCACATTTTCCGGTATTGCCAGCCAGCTCAGTATCAATACTACTGCAGCCACTACTGTTATCTGATGTTTTCTACTTTTAAAAAAATTCATATACTATTCCCCTCCCAGCGTTCCTTGTCTCTGGTTAAGAATAGTATATGAATTTTCGAAACAGATTATTAACAATTCCTTAAAAAAACTGTGATTAATTTACGAGGATATATCCTCCATTTACATCCACAGAAGTATAGTAACATTTTGTTGAGCTTCTCTTACACGGAATCATATATTTCACAAGCTCGGAAACCTTCGCATATTTCACCCTCTGCTTGCTGCCTGACCAGGTACGGTATGCAGAATCTGCCACAATTGCTTTTCCTGTATTGGTCATACCCAGCAGCACCATCGTATGCTTGGAGGTTGCCCAGCGGGAATTATAGGCAGAAGAAATCTTTCCGTTTTTCTGTGTGTGATTGTTTACTTCTATAATAACTGCATTTCCTGTTTTTAAATGACTTGTTATCTCATTGATTGCCTTATTATCGGAAAAGAATCTTACATATTTACTTTTGATTCCACAGGATTTTAAGACTCTGGTAATGCCATAAAGGGAAACCGGCATCTTCCTTGCCGGAGATTTACTGTAATTACTTCTCCACACCCGGGTTCCAAACACCTTTTTTTCTAATATTTTACAGGTTTTCGCTGGGGTATAATTTGCATATTTTTTCGAATATCCGGACAAAACTGTAGTAAGGGAACACGCCGCACATCCATGCTGTCTGATATAGGTGTTCTTACCATAAGCACCTTGGGAAAAAATCCGGAAAGTTCTCGTTCCATTGTCGCTGTTTACTGTCACCTTGTATCTGTCCACATCTGTCTTCTTCGGGAGCTTGGACGTTGGTGTTGTCACAACCTTCGCCGCCTGTGCCGGAACTGCCGCGGTCACAAGCATCACAGACATCATCAGAATACTGATTGCTTTTTTTACCATTCTTTTGCTTCTCCTTTTTCCTTATTATCTGGTTTATTTCAAAGAATAAACCGGTAATCTGTGCATATATTTTTGTATTCTAACATAGAATTGTGGCAAAAGAAAGACAGAAATTATTTTTGTTGATTAAAATACAAAAAACACATATTATATTTTTATAATCATTAATATATTAAAAGAAATGTTTCAGGACAATAAAAAAGCTGCTGACGAGACTTGAACTCGAGACCTCCGCCTTACCAAGGCGACGCTCTACCGACTGAGCTACAGCAGCATTAAGAAGAATTATCTTAACAACGAGATATTATCACGGTTGCGTATTTTTGTCAACAAATTTTTTAAATATTCAAAAAATATATACAATTATTTCATTTATCATTCAGGCACACCGGCATTTCCCGAAGGATGCCGGTGCGGTGAAAAGATATTATCTGCCCAGTTTTTCCATCAACAATGATAAAGTCTCTTCGATGCCTTTTTTGTTCTCATCCACGATAATGTCCGCATATTTTTCATATAGACGGCTTCTTTCTTCATAAATATCCCGTAGAGTCTGTCCGTCTTTTAAGACAACCCCCCTGCCTTTCAGGTCTCCCAATCGTTTGCGAAGGATGCGGTAAGGACATTTCAGATAGACGATAGTTCCAGTCTGTTTGTAATGTTCCATGGCTTCTTTGCCGTAAACTGCGCTTCCTCCGGTGGCAATCACTGCTTCCGTGGCATCGACTGCGGCATTGACTTTGTTCTCTATCTCAATAAATCCATCCACGCCCTCGCTGGCAATAATATCCTTTAAAAGACGTCCTTCCTGCCGCTGAATAAGCAGGTCCGCATCAATGAACTGATAGCCGATTTCTTTTGCAAGGATGACTCCGATGGTGCTCTTACCTACTCCAGGCATACCGATTAAAATAATATTTTTCATGGGTTTTCCTTTCTCTCTTATGGCTTACAGAAACCGCACGGCTCATATCCTGCCGCCTCCAGCTTCTTTTTGGAAAGCGTTGTGTTTTCCCGATTCTTCTCAAGGATATCCTTTGCCCGGGCACAGTCGGTTCTGTGATACTTCATCGTGTTGTTATTTAAAATATAGGTTATCTTTTCTCCGGAGGTTTTTCCCTCAGTAGTAGAATCTGCAGCAGGCTTCGTCTTTTTATCGGATTGTGTACTGTCACTGCTTCCCTTAGCTTCTCCCGACTCCCAGCTTTCATCCGGAGACATATTCCATCGGATATCCGTTCCGTCAGACTCTGCCACTATGGTTCCCTGTTTATCTGTCCGAAAAACCTTCATTCCTCTCTGGCGGAAGCTGTTCAATGTCCGGGCAGAGGGATGACCGTAATCATTATCTTCCCCGCAGCTAATCACACCATATTTTGGAGAAACCGCATCAAGAAAAGCTTCGGAAGAAGCCGTCTTACTTCCGTGATGAGATGCCTTGTAAACATCGGCCTGAAGGCTGATACCACTTTTAATCATATCCTGCTCTGCCTTCTCTCCGGCGTCCCCGGTAAACAGGAAACGGTTCTTCCCATGCGTAAGAAGAATTCCAACCGACCAGTCATTGGTTTCGTCTCCGTAAGCACGGTTCGGGCTAATCACCGTAAAGGAAGCCCCTCCCAGAGAAAAGGTATCGCCAACCGCCGGATAAACAGGCTGTAGCTCTTTCTCCTTCATGGACAGCTCCACATCTTCCCAGGTCCGGGTATCTGCAGTGATATCCGGAAGAAGTACATTTTGGCAGTCAAACTTATATATAATTACATCAAGACCTCCCACATGGTCTGCATCGGGATGAGTACCGATAACGTAATCAAGACTTTTTATCCCTTTTGATAAGAGGTAGGACTGTACGAAAGTTCCCTTACTGTTATTCCCTGCGTCAATAAGCATGGCATGACCGTCGGTCTCAATAAGCGTAGCATCTCCCTGACCCACATCGATATAATGCACCTGCATCTTGGGGAGAACTGTACTACTGTCATCCTCTTCCATTCCACTGTCATCGGCAGACTCTGTACTTAACTGCAATGTGTCATCACCGGCAGGCTGCGTTATCTCCTGTACATCGCTGTCATCGGTCATCTCCGCGGTCTGTTCCGTATTACTGTCAGAGAACTGATTCTGCTCCTTCTCCGCCTGAGAGCATCCTGCAAGAGCCAGCAGCAAACACAGCACCACAAGCCATCTTCCGAATCTTTTCATGCTTTTATCCTCCTGTCCGTCCTTTTGCTGTTTGCCCATTATATCATACTTACTCTCACTGCGCAAGGTGTTTTCGAACATATATTCTGTTTGTATGCAGGACTGCTCTTCCCAGGCGATGCAATTCCTTTTCAGTAACCGGATTTACCGGAGTTTTTCTTCAATTTCTTTATCTGGCCAATATCCCCACGATTCGACTATTTTCCCGCCAACAACTTTGAAATTTTCCAGTGCTTCAAAATGAATCTTTCTGCCTGTGGCGGGTATACCCATACAAACACCAGAGTGTATCCCTTCAAATAATACTCGTGTGGCAACCATATCATTTTCAGAAAAAATATCCAATATCTTTATTGATAACTCAGAAAACTGCGATTCCACAATCTTTAATATTTCGACCGCCTGATAATTCCCCCTGGCTCCGGCCGGACTATGGTCAATATAGTCATTTGACAAGTAATTCATTACTAAATTATAGTTTTTATTTTCATATCCTTCTTTAAAAAAATGATACACTACTTCTTTATTTGTCATATCCACGTTCTCCTCAAATATCGATTTGTCTTTTTCCCTTTTATATATCACCTTTCCGGGTTGGCAAACCGGAATTTATAACGCATCCTTCGGACAATTCTTCACACACTCAAAACATAAAATACATTCTGTACCATTTTTTCGTTTTCTGGAATTATCTGTAATGTCTACTTCCATTGGACAAACTCTTTTGCATTTACCACAAGATATGCATTTACTTTCATCACATTTAATTCGAAGTAATGAAAAATAACTCACAGGTTTCAAAAAAACTGTGACAGGACATATGTATTTGCAAAAGGCACGGTTGTCCTTAAAGGCAAAAGCCAAT
>JALEIY010000099.1 GCA_022769785.1 Eubacterium sp. | reverse complement strand
TAAAACCTTCATGGCCTTTTCGCCGTCAACTGCGGTGTACAGAAAAACGTTATGTTGTTTACATTGCCGGAATGTTGCCAGTACAAGCTCCAGGTCTGTGGATATTTTGGAAAGTGTAAGTACAAAAATCGCATCCAGCTTCCCTTCCTCCACATCGCGCATCATTCTGCGGTATCCCGGACGATTAAGATTGGTTGAAGGATAGTCCCCCAGGTCAGTATAATTAAAGAATTCACAGTCTTCGCCGAAGATGGAAGTAGCACGGCTCTGGCACTGTAAACTGTCCTTTATCATTCCTTTGACATAAATTTGCGAGCAGCCGGGGCAGCCGCCTCGCAGATGTTGATGATTATAAATTCCGATTCGCATAAATACCTTCCCTCCTGTTTAAATTTTTCGAACGGTGTAAAATAATATAATTTGATTTTATCAGAAAGCCCGACAGAGAAAGGGGAAGAAACCGCTGTAATCATAGGAAATAACAGAACTGTTTTCCGGTCAGTTTTTTCCTATAATACTGCCGTTATCGTCCAAAAAGAAAAGTTGGTGCATGATATACTTTTATATAGTAAGAATACAGTGAAAGTTTCAGAAAACGGGAGGGCAGACAATGAATCGGGAAGGAATTGAAGAGCTTATTATTCAAAATGAATGGGAAATGTTTCAAAAAGTGAAAGGGCTGGAAGGAAGAGCCCCGTGTCAGGATCAGTATCGGACCTTCGTAATCATGCGTCTCAGTCAATTTAAAAGTTGGCCAATGGAAGTGGTTTCCAGTTATTTAAATGATCTGGAAACAGCCAAATCAGCTGAACGCAATCTGATTATGGAAAAATATGCCCGCATGATGGAATTGACAGACCCTGATTATTATGCTTCTATCCAACATCTTCTTCCGCCGGTCGGCGAAAAAGCAAAAGAACTGGTCGAACAGATTACGGCTCGATATATGTTATGGGAAAAAGAAGTGAGTATGAAATACCCGAATGTTCGTAAGCATGGACGCAATGCTTCGGATATATCCGCCGATGGTACGGTCAGTATGAAAGAATATCTTAAATGCGAGCTTATCACATATTCGGAGAAAACACTGATGTTGCTTTATAATCAGATTGTATCGGAACCTGATAACAATCTTTATTTGCTGAGTATGGAAAAAATGGCGCGGGCTTTTGGATATTCTTCTTTACAAGAGGCCGAAGAAGCCCTTTCTTGATAAAATGAAAAAGGAGTAACGATGAAAAAAATATTAATGCTTACAGGGGATTTTACAGAAGATTATGAAACAATGGTTCCATTTCAGGCATTGCAGGTAATTGGGTATGAAGTGGATGCAGTCTGCCCAGGTAAGAAAACCGGAGATTATATAAAAACAGCAATTCACGATTTTGAGGGGGATCAGACCTATACTGAAAAACCAGGACATCTGTTTTGTCTCAATGCGGATTTTGATAAAGTAGAAATTGAACGGTATGACGGACTGTTTATCACCGGCGGACGTTCGCCGGAATATCTTCGTATGAATCCAAAAGTAATATCCATTGTGAAATGCTTTATGAAAGCCGGAAAACCTGTTGCCGCCATCTGTCATGCAGCACAGGTTCTCACAGCTGCCGGGGTTGTTTGCGGCAGAAAACTTACAGCATATCCGGCGTTGGCGGCTGACGTGAAACTGGCTGGCGGAAGATTTGTGGAAGCCTCCGCAGATCAGGCTGTAGTAGACGGCAGTCTGATTACTGCTCCTGCATGGCCGGGAAATGTAGCCATATTGCGTGAATTTGTAAGGAGGCTGGAAACGAAATAATAAAATAGACTCAACATTTCAGAAGAAGTCCCCCGCTTCAAGCGCACAGAGCGCTAAGCGGTGGGTAATAAACTACTCAAGAAAATATTACTTTTTTGCTTGACGCCTGCTTTTGTTTGTGATATTATATCAAAGTTGCACGGCAAAAGGGCTTTTTTGAAAGAGCTTATTTAAGAAAGATAAAAAAGTTCTTGACAAAGATATGCAGCTGTGTTAAACTATAAAAGCTTTCGCTGAGAAAGCAAAGCGAAACTTGATAACTGAATAACAAAACAACCTTGAACGTTCAATTCAACAGAGAGATTTCTCTGGAATTTCA
>JALEIY010000051.1 GCA_022769785.1 Eubacterium sp. | reverse complement strand
TATATGATTTTCCTCGTAAAAAATGCCATGAAAAACCGTATCACCGAAACAGAGACTGTTGATATCATGCCAATTCCCAAAAGCATTCTGTTTGTGATTGTCGGGCTGGCGGCTGTAATTGTCGGCGGACAGCTCGTTGTCAATAATGCCAGTTCCATTGCCCGTTCTCTGGGCATGAGCAATACTCTGGTCGGGCTGACGATTGTTGCCATCGGAACCTCTCTTCCGGAGCTTGTAACCTCTGTTATGGCAGCCAAAAAGGGAGAAATCGGCATTGCTTTGGGAAATGCAGTGGGAAGCTGTATTTTTAATGTATTATTTATTCTCGGTTCCGCATCTGCACTCACACCGATTAACGTAGACCCGACACTTTTAGTCGATACCGGTATCCTGATTATCGTATCTGCTGTTATTTATCTTTTTGCAAGGACACAGAAACGAGTGACCCGTACAGAGGGAATTGTCTGTGTTCTGGGATATATCGCTTACAGCGCCTATATCATCATGAGAGGCGTCGGTGCCTGAATGTTTTTTAACAAGACAAACAATGATGCGGGTGTACGCTGTGGTACATCCGCATTTTTTCTGCCCGAAAATGAAACGGGTATTTTTATTTTTAAGGAGAATGACATTTTATGAAGAAGGATTTTACCAGCGGTAATATTTTAAAAGGACTTTTCACATTTTCTCTTCCCTATATGCTGTCCTGTTTTCTCCAGACCTTTTACGGTATGGCGGATTTATATGTCACAGGACAATATAATGGTTCCGAAGCGATTTCTGCCGTTTCCATCGGCAGCCAGGTGATGCATATGATTACGGTAATTATTGTCGGGCTTGCTATGGGGTCCACCGTATTAATCGGTCAGTGTGTGGGCGCCGGTGAAAAGAAAAGACTTTCCCGTGCCATTGGAAATACGGTCATTCTTTTTATGGGAATCTCTTTTATTCTCACCGCCGGACTGCTTTTATGCACCGATTCCATTATCTCAGTTATTGAAACTCCGCCGGAGGCATTTTCGCAGGCACATGTCTATCTGACCATCTGCTTTGCCGGCATTCCTTTTATTACTGCCTATAATATCATAAGCTGTATTTTCCGGGGATTGGGTGATTCGAGAACTCCTCTGTATTTTGTTTTCGTGTCCTGTATTTTGAATGTTTCTCTGGACTTTTATCTCATTGGTTATCTGGGAATGGGTGCTGCCGGAGCTGCTTTTGCCACCGTCATCTCTCAGGCAGTCAGCGTAATTATCGCTATTATTGCTATTTTTATTAAAAAAATGGGAATTTCTCTTCATAGAAATGATTTTATTCCCCATGGTCAGACAATGGGGAAAATGATTAAGATTGGTATTCCGATTTCCTGCCAGGATGGTTTCGTTCAGGTTTCCTTTTTATTTATTACAATGATTGCCAACAGTCGGGGACTCGCAGTATCCGCCAGTGTGGGAATTGTGGAAAAAATCATCAGCTTTCTTTTCCTCGTTCCTTCCTCCATGCTTTCCTCGATTTCTTCCATTGCAGCACAAAATGTCGGTGCCGGAAAACATGACCGCGCCCGCCTGACATTAAAATACGGCCTTACTGTCGTAATCCTTTTTGGACTTACAATCAGCGTAGCCGTACAATTTGCTGCTCCGTCCGCCCTTGCTCTGTTTTCTGATGACCCGGAGGTCATAAAGCTGGGCGCACAATATTTCAGAGGATATGTTTTTGACTGCATTATGGCAGGCATTCATTTCTGCTTCAGCGGATTCTTCTGTGCTTATGGAAAATCATTTCTGTCTTTTATACAAAATGCGGTTTCCATTGTGCTGGTGAGAGTTCCGGGAGCGTGGCTGGCATCGATTTTATTTCCTGCCACGCTGTTCCCGATGGGACTTGCCACTGCACTTGGCTCCCTGTTATCCGCTGTTATCTGTGTCATCTTTTATGTAAAAACAGACTGGGAAAAATAACAGTTACTCTTCTTTCTGTTTCACTTCCTCATTCGGTGGAAGAATAATATTTAATATAATGGCTGCCAGAGCTGCAGGTACAATTCCGGAACCGCCAAAAATAAGCTGTACATAATATGGCATGGCACTGGTAGCCGCTGCCGTCGCACCAATTCCATATCCAAGACCGATGGATACCGATACAATCGTAATCTCTCTTGTACCAATCTCACACTTGGTTATCATCTGAATACCGGAAACCACAATGGAGGAGAACATCATAACGGCTGCTCCGCCGAGAACGGACTGCGGCATAATGGACATCACAGCCGCCACCTTCGGACAAAGTCCGCAGATAATCAGGAAAAATGCTCCGCAGGATAAGGCTTTCCGGTTCACTACCTTTGTCATGGACACCAGACCTACGTTCTGACTGAAGGAGGTATTTGGCAAAACACCAAAGAGTGCCGCAAAAGAAGAACCAAGTCCGTCACAAATCACACCGCCGGACAGTTCCCTGTCTGTCGGCTCACGGTCCATTCCGCCTTCAATGACTCCGGAAATATCTCCGACTGTCTCCACTGCCGTAACGATAAACATAATCAGAATCGGGAAAATTGCCTGAGGCTGGAAACTCATTTTAAGCTCAGAAAGCTTGCCAAGGCCTGCAATACTCGGGAAAGCAAACCAGGAGGCATCTTTAATTGCCTGAAAATTCACTACCCAGGAAAAGGTATATTCCACACCCTCCGCATTCACTCCGGTATGCGGAAGAACGAGTGTCATGATAATGGCTGCAATATAGCCGACCACAATACCAATCAGCACAGAAGCAGAGCTGACCATACTTTTCGGGTCAAAGAGATGCTTAAACACAAGAATCACGATAAGCACCAGTGTGCCGAGAGCCATATTGTAAAGAGAACCGTAATCATTTACTCCGTTACCGCCGCAAAAATAATTGATACCGACACCAATCAGAGAAAGTCCGATGGACATAACCACACATCCGGTAACCACCGGAGGGAAAAATCTACGCAGCGGTTTTAAAAAGGCTCCGAGAACCGTTTCAAAAAGGCCGCCGATAAAGGAAGCTCCGATGATTGCACCATAGCTTAATACTCCGCTTCCCAGAGTCGCCGCTGTGCTGGAAAATACCCCGAGGAAACCGGAACTGGTTCCCATGATAATCGGCACTTTACCACCACACGGGCCAATAGAAAACAGCTGCACAAAGGTAACAATTCCCGCCACAATCATGGCATTCTGAAGAAGGATTGTACGGATTTCTCCGTAACCGGTATCCACGGTAAGTCCACATGCTCCCATAATGACGATAATCGGGGTAAGATTACCCACAAACATGGCCATTACATGCTGCAGCCCAAGTGGAATCGCCTGAATCCATGGCAAATCCCCATAAAAATCATAAGGATTGCCCTTTTTGCTCATTTGTTCGTCACTTTTTTTCATTATTTTCTCCCT
>JALEIY010000213.1 GCA_022769785.1 Eubacterium sp. | reverse complement strand
CGCTTCTCGAATTCCGAAACAGACACGCCCCGCATTATACGAAGGCCAAAAATCATATAGTCCTCCATCAATTCCTTCTGGTCAGGCTCAAAATAGTCTTCCCGGTTTGAAAAAGGAATATAAGGATTCTCCAGATATTTTTGCAGATTATTTTCATTCGAAAAACGGGCACCCTGGTAAAACGAAGAAGCACCAAGACCGAGGCCCAGATAAGGCACGCCGTCCCAATAACCCAGATTATGCGCGCATTCCCTGCCCTTTTTCGCATAATTGGAAATCTCGTATCTTTCATACCCCTTCTTTCCAAGTATTTCTTTTGTCATTTCATACATTTCCCGCTCTGTCTCTTCTTCCGGCAGCATTTCTCTTATTTTATCCGATTCATAAAATGGTGTTCCTTCCTCTAAAATAAGACTGTAAGAGGAAATGTGTTCCGGCTCCAGCCCGGTCACAATATCCAGCGTATCTTTATAGCCGGAAATCGTCTGTCCCGGCAGCCCGCTCATCAAATCGATGTTGATATTCGAAAATCCTGTCTTTCTTGCCAGCTCATAATTTTCTTCAAACTGTTTCCGGGTATGAATTCTTCCAAGCCTTCTCAGGCATTCGTCATCCGTACTTTGCAGACCGATGCTTAACCGGTTAATTCCTGCCTCACGAAAGGCGAGAAGTTTTTCTTCATTTAAAGTACCCGGATTAGCTTCTATGGATATTTCTGCTTCCTTCCGAATACAAAAATGCTTCCTGAGACAGGAAAAAAGAGACAGAAGCTGACCAGGCAGAAGGAGAGACGGCGTTCCACCTCCGATAAAAATACTTTTCACCGGAATATCTGTGGCAGAGGCTTTGATTTCTTTTTCCAGTGCTTTGCAATACTTTTCCAGAGCTTCTTCCTTTCCCGGGAAAGAAAGAAAATCGCAGTAATTGCATTTTCGGACACAAAAAGGGATATGAATATACAGTTCCAGCTCCATGCTGCTTCTCCTTTCTCTGCTTCCGGCTTTCTTTCAAAAAAAGCCGGTTTACCTGCAGGCCTTTTTCACAAAGAAGGCCACCTCCCAAAAGGAGATGACCTTTTTCATTTTAATCTTCATCCAGTTTTAATACACTCATAAATGCCTTCTGCGGAATCTCTACATTTCCGATTTGGCGCATTCGTTTCTTTCCTTCCTTCTGTTTTTCAAGCAGCTTTTTCTTACGGGTGATATCGCCGCCGTAGCATTTTGCAAGTACATCTTTACGCACTGCTTTTACCGTTTCTCTGGCAATAATCTTACTTCCGATGGCCGCCTGAATCGGAATCTCAAACAAGTGTCTCGGAATCTCTGTCTTCAGCTTCTCACAGATTTTTCTGCCCCGTTCATAAGCAGAATCCGCATGAACAATAAAGGAAAGTGCATCGACACCCTCTCTGTTAATAAGAATATCCAGCTTCACAAGGTCGGAACGCTGATATCCCTTCATCTCATAATCGAAGGAAGCATAACCGCGGGAACGGGATTTTAATGCATCAAAGAAATCATAAATTATCTCGTTAAGCGGAAGCTCATATTTGAGCAGGGCTCTGGTTTCTTCCATATATTCCATGGAAATATAGGTTCCTCTCCGCTCCTGACAAAGAGTCATGATAGAACCGACATATTCTTTAGTCACCATAATCTCTGCGGAAACAATCGGTTCTTCCATATATTCAATGGTAGAAGGGTCCGGCAGGTTGGTCGGATTGGTCAAATCAAAAACCGTTCCGTCCGTCAGATGAACCTTGTAAATTACGCTCGGTGCTGTTGTCACCAGGTCGAGATTATACTCTCTTTCCAGTCGTTCCTGTATAATCTCCAGATGCAGCAGGCCAAGGAAGCCACATCGAAAACCAAAGCCTAAGGCCACGGAGGTTTCCGGTTCATATTGCAGAGCCGCATCATTTAACTGCAGTTTTTCCAGCGCATCCCGAAGATCCGGATATTTGGCTCCGTCTGCGGGATAGACGCCGCAAAATACCATGGAATTGACTTTTTTATAACCCGGAAGAGGTTCCTCACAGGGATCATCCGCATCCGTAACCGTATCACCAACCCGGGTGTCTCTTACATTTTTCAGGCTGGCGGTAATATATCCAACCATCCCTGCGGAAAGCTCATCACACGGGAAAAACTGTCCTGCGCCAAAGGTTCCCACTTCCACCACTTCTGCCTTTGCTCCCGTCGCCATCATAAGCATATTGGTTCCTTTTCGGATGGTTCCTTCCATAATACGTGCGAAAATAATCACACCTTTATAAGAATCATATACGCTGTCAAAAATCAAAGCCTGTAACGGATTGTCCGCACTTCCTGAAGGTGCGGGAATCTTATGAACAATCTGTTCCAGAACTTCTTCTATATTAATACCGTTTTTTGCGGAAATCCGCGGCGCATCCTCTGCTTCGATTCCGATAACATCCTCTATCTCCGCAACAACCCGGTCAGGCTCCGCACTTGGAAGGTCAATTTTGTTAATGACCGGCATAATCTCCAAATCATGGTCCAAGGCCAGATAAACGTTCGCCAGCGTCTGTGCCTCAATCCCCTGTGCGGCATCGACCACCAGAACTGCTCCCTCACAGGCAGCAAGGCTCCGGCTCACTTCATAATTAAAATCCACATGTCCCGGTGTATCAATCAGGTTGAAAATATATTCTTCTCCGTCCTTCGCCTTATAAATAATACGTACGGCCTGAGACTTGATGGTAATTCCCCGTTCTCTTTCCAGGTCCATATTATCAAGCACCTGATTCTGCATCTCCCGGTCGGTCAGCAGTCCGGTCATTTCAATAATACGGTCAGCCAAGGTAGACTTTCCGTGATCAATATGAGCAATAATACAAAAATTACGGATCTTACTCTGATCTATTCCAGCCAACGATTTTTCCTCCCAGTTTATACTAATCTCTTTTTTTCTCAAACATCGAAAATTATATCATGTTTTTGACGAATTAGCCATGATTTTTTTATCCATCGTACGACCGAATTCTTTTTCTATCTTTTTCACACAGTATATACAGGTCGGCACAATATAAAGCACAGCCGTAACCCAGGCAGTCTGGTCTGCAAAACAAATCGCATTAAATCCCCAAATCGGAACAAATCCCAGACTGACAACGGTTCTGGCAATCATTTCTACCACACCGGAAAATACTGCTCTTCCGGAATAACCAAGCCCCTGCGTACAAAGACGAACCACATTCAGGATACCCAATGTCCAGAAAAGGAAGCCTGCACAATATAACAGCCGTCCGGAAGCCGCTAAGACCTCTGTTTCTTTTCCACTGACAAAAATGGACGAAAGCTCTGTTCCGAAGAAAATGAGAATAAGTCCTACTGCCACGCCATACACAACACCAATCGCGGTCCCCTGAAAAAGTCCCTTTTTAATTCTGTCCGCTTTTCTTGCACCATAATTCTGGCTGCAAAAGGTTGAAACCGCTGTGGCAAGGGCATCAAACGGACACATGGCAAACATTTTCAGACGGGATGCCGCAGTAAAGGCAGAAACATAAATGCTTCCCAGATTGTTGTTGGCAGCCTGCATTACCATACTTCCAATAGCGGTAATGGAAAACTGCAGGCCCATGGGAAAGCCCATCAGCATCAGTGTCTTTTGAAGCTGCCCGCGGATGGCTCTCTCTTCTTTGTCCATTCGCAATACAGGATATTTTTTTATCATGTAAAACAGGCAAAGGAAACCGCTCATTCCCTGGGCGGCAACGGTCGCAATCGCCGCTCCTGCAACACCCCAGTGAAGCACTGTAATACAGAAAATGTCCAGAAAAATGTTGGACACCGTTGAAAATGCCAGAAAAATAAAAGGTGTCCTGCTGTCGCCGATTGCCCGCATAACACCGGCAGTCATATTGTAAAGCATGGTAAATGGAATACCAAGAAACAAAATCAGCAGATAAATATATGAATTATGAAAGATATCTGCCGGAGTCGCCAGAATCTTTGTTATCTGCGTACACAGCAGCGAACAGGCAATGGTCATTACCGCTGCTACTCCCGATGAAAGCCAGATACTGTTATAAATGAAAGAACGCATCATGCTGTAGTCTTTTGCACCGAACTTCTGTGCCACCGGAACGCAAAAGCCACAGCAGGCACCGATACAAAATCCAAGCACCAGAAACTGTACACTGCTGGAGGAACCGACACTTGCCAGTGCCTTTGTCCCGAGAAATCTCCCGACAATTGCAGCATCCGCAAGATTATAACCCTGTTGCAGCAGATTGCCGGCAAGTAAAGGAATCGCAAATTGTAATATCAGCTTCAGAGGATTGCCCTCTGTCATATCCTTGGTCATAAAAAAACTCCTTTCCGTATGTAAATCTGTCGTTACTGTCAGTCAATTATGAATAAATCTTATGTACTTCCGGGCATTTCTTACGGAAAGGAGTTTTTAATTTTATTGATTGGAAAGACGAACAAAGGCATCCAGCGTTGCTTTTGCTGCTCCGCTGTCAATAATCTCTTCCGCCATTTTGATTCCTTCTTCCAGAGTCTTTACCTTTCCGGCCACATAAAAGCCCGCACCGGCATTGAGCACCACCGCATTTCTCTTTGGACCCTTTTCTCCATTTAAAATACGAAGGGTAATCTGTGCATTTTCTTCCGGCGTACCTCCTGTCAGCTCTTCTTTTTCACATTTTTCAAAACCGAACTGCTCCGGTTCAATTTCATAAGAACGAAATTCTCCGTCCCTTATCTCGCATACTGTTGTTTTTGCACTCATGGAAATCTCATCCAGCTTATCCTGTCCGTAAACTACCAGGGCATTTTTTACGCCGAGATTCGCCAGAACTTGCGCCAGCGGCTCTACCAGTTCCTCTTCATATACTCCCATAACCTGCATATTGGCTCCGGCTGGATTGGAAAGAGGTCCCAGAATATTAAATACGGTACGGATTCCCAGTTCTTTTCGAACCGGTCCCACATATTTCATGGCAGTATGATATTTCTGTGCAAAAAGGAAACAGATATTAATTTCATGAAGCATCTGAGCACTTTTTGCCGGCGATACCATAATGTTGACACCCAGTGCCTCCAGCACATCGGCTGCCCCGCTTTTACTGGACGCCGCACGGTTACCATGTTTTGCTACCGGAACTCCTCCTGCGGCAATCACAAGAGCAGATGTAGTGGATATATTAAAGGAATTTGACTGGTCACCGCCGGTTCCCACTATCTCCAGGACATCCATATCGTTTAACAGGCGCAGGCAGTGTGCTCTCATTCCTGCGGCAGATGCAGTGATTTCATCAATGGTTTCACCTTTCATGGCAAGAGCGGTCAGATAAGCGCTTTTCTGAATGTCGCTGGCCTGTCCGCTCATGATTTCATTCATGACCTCCTGTGCCATCTCATAGCTTAAGTCTTCTTTTTTGCTTAATTTGATAATTGCTTCACGGATCATATAAATTGCCCTCCTTTTTCTTTCGTCATGGAAGGGCTTTTGCCGTGATTTTTCCGGCATTCCGGGCAATGCACAACAAAAAACACCCTGCCCATGACAATGCATTAATGTCTTGTCAAGGACGGGTGCTGTAAGCGTTTTAATTGAGAGAAGAAAACCTTCTCCGTCAGTTCATCGTTACACCATCCGCGGTGCCACCTTGCTTCACAAAAAATGTGCTCTTAAAGAGATACCATCATATCTCCGACAACTAACGTATGCCTTTACGTCGCAGAATACTCAGAAGAATCTTCTCTTCCTTTGACTGCGCCCTCAGCGGCCCATTTAATAACCTGCGTCTGATCCGGCTCCCACCTTTTCCGGACTCTCTGGACAAGCACAATTATTTTTACTCCCGCTTCACCGGTTTATTATGTAATTAAAGCACAAAGTATATGGTTTGTCAAATCCTTTTCTGAAAAAAAATTTATCAGTAAATCCTTCTCTTTACTCGGCGGACACATATGCCTTTTCTCCGCCTAAAAGTCGGTAAAGCAGTTCGGAAAGAGGTTCCATGGCATTTTTGGCTTCTGTCAGTGTGTTATTTTGTGCTCCCACTTCCACCAGCATGGCCCTTTTGGCAAGATGAAGATTATAACGATATCCTTTTATATAGATTTTTCTTGTAAAATCCGGATAATACCTGGCAGCAAGAAGCTGCATCTGCAAACTGAATGCCAGATTTGCCGTTTTATTGGGATTATAAAGATACTCAATATCTCCGGAACCGGCCAGGCGGCTGACTCCATTAAAAAACATAATCTGTGCAGTCTTTTTTCCCTTTATTTCTGTCACCAGATTGATGGAATCGTCTACGGAATCTCTGTGCAGGTCTATGACTATCTGTACCGACGGATTTTTCTTCAATGCAGAGGCCACACTTTCTCCGGCATAATTATAGGCAGCACTCCGGTCCAGCTCCCCGTTTACCTGGTCATAAACGGTAGTGTCATGGATTGCAGCTATGCCATATTTTTCTTCCAGTTGTTTTTTCAGTTCTTTTCCCACTTCAATTACGGAACCATTTTTTCCTTTTTCTTTTTTATAAGTCTCACTGCCATGGGTATGATAGATAAGCACCTTCGGCTCTGTTCCTGTATAGTTTCCCGACAAATCCATCTCTGCCAGTTTTTTTCCGTCGAGCTCTTTTTTGGTCACACTGGTACTGCTGTCAATTATATAAAATTTTTCCCTTAAAAATTCGTTATCAGAAAGTTCGTCCAGCGTATAGCTTTTTCCCGAAGCCGTTTCCTCCATTCGTCCGGCATCCTCTTTTTTATCCTCCACATTGCCTTCATCAGATTCCCGGAAATAGTCCGGAACAAAATCGCTGTACTGGTTTTCAACATTCCCGTTGTCCTTCCAATAATCGGTACTGTATCCCTGAATCGGAAAAATCTCTCCGGAAAGAGCAGTTCGAAGAAGAGGTAGAAAAAGGCTGTCCTCTTCCAGATATTTCTCATAGGACAGTAACGGAATAATTTCTCCACGGGCATTTTTAATCAAATTTTCACCTGCCTCATCCCAGATTGTCATATCCACCGGAATCTTTTCTTTTATTGAATAAATGGTTTTCATCACCTCATCGGTTTTATCAAAAATAATAAGGAGCCATATCATGAAAAAAACAAACATTAATATCCATTCTGCACCACTTCCCGTGCTGTCTTCTTTCCGTTCCATTTCCCCTCTCTCCCGTCTGACTCTATTGGGCTGTGCAAGCCTCTTTATTTATTCCTATGCCTGTCCATAACTGTTTATGCTTTTTTAGCGATAAAACGGTTCAATCCCTCAGAAATCGTATAACTGATTCTTTTTACGGATTCATCAATTTCTTTCGGCGTCACAAAGAAACCATACAGCTTTTCATGAAGGATTTCAGCCAGATATTCATATCGTTCGGCATCATTTTTTTGCAGGAAATGCCTCATTGCTTCTCCTTCCCCGGATGCCGCAAAGGACGTAAGAATGTCTCCCGCAATGGCCGGTATTGAAATCACCGTTGGAACTCCAATGGCAATTACCGGAATCCCCATGGTTCGGCTGCTTATCTCCTGTCTGCGGTTTCCTACTCCGGAACCTGGTGCAATCCCACTGTCACAAATCTGAATCGTTGTATTTAATCGTTCAAAGTTTTTTGCTGCCAGTGCATCGATAACCACAAGCACATCCGGCTTTGTCCGTTTGACAATCGACTGCAGTATTTCTCCGGTTTCCATCCCGGTCTGCGCCATTACACCGGGAGCGACAGCCATAGAATGTCTCATTTTTGCATATTCTTCATATTCGGTAAGATGTCTTGTAATGAGAAGGTTTTTTACGACCAGAGGACCCAAAGAATCCGGAGTCACTTCTGCATTCCCAAGTCCCGCAATAAGAATCTCTTCTTTTTCTTTTATCATCTGTTTTAAATGGAAGGAAAGCCGACAGCTCATATTTTGATGGAAAGAATCATCTTCTCCGGACAATTTTTCACTTTCCAGTGTGATATAAGTCCCCAAAGGCTTGCCCAGCCTCTGGGATGCCTCTTCTTTCTCAATTCGGATTATCGTTTCTTTTATTCTGTTTTCATAAAACATTCTGTTTTCTACAGAAACTCCGGAAAGGAGGCTTTTTCCTTCCTGCTCCTCCTGCAGCTCCAGAGCCAGATCCGTATGCCGGTATCCCATTTCCTTTTTCATTTTGTCACCTCAGTTTTTCAAAATATATACTTTTCTTTTTTGCGGCTATATGATAGTATGAATCCCTGACAAAAAAATATTCTTTTCTGATATGCTCTGCGCGATTTCTGTATATATACAGAGAATTTTTTTTAATAATTTTAATTTCCCTATTGACAAATGAAAAGCAAATCAATAAAATATAATAGTATGTTTACATTGCATTGTCCGTGTCCAGTATAATGTGAGAAACAAATTATATTTTAATCATATTCGAAATCATTTGGAGGTGTACAGATTGGCTAACATCAAATCTGCAAAAAAGAGAATCTCAGTTATTGAGAAAAAAACATTAAGAAATAAGATGCTTAAATCTAAAGTAAAAACCTGTGTGAAAAAAGTTCTCGTTGCTATCGAAAGCGGTGACAAAGCTGCTGCAAACGCTGCTTTACAGGTTGCTATTTCCGAGATCAGCAAAGCTGCTTCCAAAGGTATTTATCATAAAAATACTGCAGCAAGAAAGATCTCCCGTCTTACTTTAGCTGTAAATAAAATGGCATAAAACATAAAAGATTACCCGGAAAGAGCGGCTGCTTTCCGGGTTTTTTGTTTTACCAGTTTCGGATTTATTCTGTTTTGTTTAACAGACCGATAATCAGCAGTTCCACTCCCATCTGGTCACTGACTCTTCCGGTCTTAATACTTTCTTCCATTCTGACACATTCTGCCATACAGTTTTCAAGTGCTTCTAATGTATACTGCCGAAGCTGAGATTCGTTTTTCCGGATTGCAAATGCAGGAATTCCGGCAACACGGGCGATATCCGCATCGGGTTTTCGAAGGTTCCTCATATTTTTTATGAGAAGCAGTATCCGGTACTGCCGCACAATCAGGAACAATATCCGCATTGGCGGCTCTTTCAGCAAAAGCAAATCATTGTAATACGAAAGGGCCTGCTTTTGATTCCCGCCGGCAATGGCACTGACAAGCTCGAAAATCTTGTTTTGTACTTCTCCCGAGCTGATGGCTTCGATATCCTCTCTGGTAATTTCCGTTCGGTCTCCCATATAGGAAATCAGCTTGTCAGTTTCATTTTTTATCTGATACATGTCATCCCCGACTCTTTCAAGAAAAAACCGGGCATCCGATTCCCTGATTTGCTTTTTTTCTTTGGAAAGCATTCCTGCAATCCATTTTAAAAGAATCTTTTCTGTCTGATTCTTTTTTAAAAACTCTCCCACATATCCGTTCTTTTTAATCCATTTATATGCTTTGGAGCGTTTATCCACTTCCGGCTGGGAAATTATCATACAGGTTGTATCCGGCATGTTCTCCATTATATGAATAAAGGCATCCTTTCCGGATTTTAAAATATCGGTCCGGTCCATAATAATGACTCTTTTTTCACTGAAAAAAGGGTAGGTAAATGCCAGACCTTCAAGCTCATTCATATCAATTTTATTATTTTCAAACAGGGTGCAGTTCATCTCGTCCCCGTCTTTTACGAGGGCATTTTTCAGCATATTTTTTGCCTGCCCAACCAGATATTCCTCATCTCCCGTCAGCAGATATACTTTATGATATTGTTTTTCTTTAATCTGTCGTCTGATTTCTTTCATGCTAAGTTCCCCATCTTTCATCTGCCCGGACATTTCTGCCGTAAGGCGAACCAGTTCTTTGCCTATTATAGCATGATTCCGGACAGGATTCCAGATAAGGTATTGAGATTTGAACCGCACCTTCCCGGTCGGTTCTCCTCACTTTACACCCGGCTTCATCGAGTCTTTGTAAGGTTTCCCTGTGCGGATGGCCGTACCTGTTATTTTCTCCCACGGAAATGAATGCAGCCTGCGGGGCCAAATAACGAAGTAACCTCTCATTAGTGGAATTTCGGGAGCCATGATGTGCCGTCTGAAGAAGACAAATTCTTTTTGTCTTTCCGGAATTCATACGCTCAAAATACTCACACATTTCTTCTTCCCCATCTCCTTCCAGGTCACCGGGGAAAAGAGCATCAAAATCTCCATATGTCATATAGAGTACCATCGAGGCTTCGTTTTTATCGGAATAAATCTTTTCGGGAGACGGATGAAGGCTCCGGAAAATGAGTTGTTCTATTTTTATCTTCTCTCCCCGTTTTATAAACAGGACATTTGTCCCGTTTTCACCCGCTTTTTGGATGAGTTCCGAATATTTTTCATCCGGCGATTTTAAGGCTGGAAGAATCAGATTTTTTATGGGGTATTTCATCTCAAGCAATTCTTCAAGGCCGGAAATATGGTCTTTGTCGGTATGGCTTACCATAACGTTATCTATGTAAGCGCTCCCAAAATATTTAAGAGCAGGCAGCATCACATACCTTCCGACAGATTTTTCAGAGCTGCTTCCTCCATCCAGAAGAATTGTATGTCCTTTCGGAGTTTTTATCATAATGCACTGTCCCTGCCCCACATCCAGCATGATAATCCGAAGTTTTTCCTCTGGTCTGAAAAGAAAAAGAACGGATATTATCACAAAAAAGATTCGGAGTCTTTGCCAATTCCGATGCATGAAAAGATACAAAAAAAGGCCTTCTGCCAGATACAGCGCAACAATTTGTGGATCAGACAGGCAGCCGGTTACCAGCACTGCTCCGGGAAGTTTTCGGAAATAAGACAAAAGAAAATGGAAAACGCTCAGTATTCCTCCGGGTATTTTTCCGAAGATCAATGCCAGGGCCGGCAAAAACAAACCTGTGGCACCGGCCGCAAATGCACTTAACATCAAAGGTGTCATGCATGGTAAAATTATCAGATTCAGAAAAACGGCATATGGACTCCACTGATAAAAATGCCTCATAATCAGAGGGGCGGTAACCAAACTGACTGTCACACTCATCAGGAAAGCATCTGCAAGTTTTCCTTTTATCTTTTTCCTCGCATTCTTTTCCGCCGGCTCCTCTCTCCCTTTCTGTTTTTCTTTCATCCATGGGAAAACCAGTCCGATTGCCGCAACCGCAGCAAAAGAAATCTGAAACCCTCCTTCCAGAATCCGGCAGGGATATTGGCAAAGCATCAAAAAGCCTGCCAGACTCATGGCTGAAAGCAAATCGTATTCTGCGCCCAAAAGCTGGGCTCCCAGATATATCAGGTACATAATGACCGCCCGGACTGTAGAATTGCCAAATCCAGTGAGCGTTGCATAAAACATCAGCAAAAAGGCACCAGTAACACAGGAAAACAGATATCCCCGGCCTCTTTTCCTTGATAATGCGAACCATTGTCCTCCTACGATTGCGGTATGTAATCCGGAAACCGCCAGCAAATGAGACATTCCATTCTCTTCATAAAGATTTTTCTGCGACAAACTCAGATCACTTTTATCGCCAAGCACAAGGGCATTTATTATGGATGCCTTATCTTTTTTCAACACATTTTCATAAACATAGGAGAGTCGCTGTCGCAGTAAATGGGCTGCTGTCCGAAAATAATATGGTTTTCTTCCAATCCGGGAAATGGAAGAGGCGAGGAACTGACAGGCGATTCCACGACTCCTGTAATAAGTTTTTGCGTCAAATTCTCCAGGATTTACCGGTGCCTCCAGGCGTTTCAGAGAACCCTTTGCCAAAATCACATCCCCGGGGAGCAGCGACCCGGCTTTTTCTTTTGAAAGAAGCATCCTTACCGTTTTTCGAATATACAGCTTTCGGGGTGCAGAAGTATCGTCGGTAAAAATTCCGTCTTTTATCATCAGTTCAACGTTGTCTCCAGACGTAGGGCGAATCTGTATCAGGGTACCGGTCAGTTTCCCCTTCTCCCCTTCTTTCGCAATCTCTGTCTCAAATGACAGTGCCCTTTCTTCGGACAAAAAAAGTAAGCCCCCTGCCAGAAAAGCAAAGCACCAGAGAAAAAGTCCCTTTATTAACTTATTCTTCCTGAAAAAAAGGGCAAAAAAGCCCTGTCCGCGATAAGCCACAACACACAGGCTCAGCACAGACAAGGCCATAACTACAAACCCGCTCCGGCCTGACAAAAAA
>JALEIY010000004.1 GCA_022769785.1 Eubacterium sp. | reverse complement strand
GTTGTAGATGAGCGCAGTGAAATCGGAAACCGGACAGATACAGAATATGGATTTTATCTGGGAAAAAGAACCGATTTGCTTGACCACTGTTCAAAAGCCCATGGAATGCTCATGATGCTTCGAACCATGAATCCTCGAGTGATTGCTGTTGATGAAATCGGGGCAAAAAAAGACATTCGGGCACTACAATATATCAGGAACTGCGGATGCAGGATTTTAATGACGGCCCACGGACAGAATTTACAGGATATTTTAAGCAGGCCTGTTCTTGGTAAATATTTAAAGCAGTTTCCTTTTGAAAGATATGTGGTTTTTTCTGTCGGTGTCAGTGGAGAACGGATTGCGGAAATTTATGACCGAAACCAGCAGCTGATTTGGAAAGGAGAAACAATGGAAAGGAGATTTCTTTGAAACTATTAGGTGCCATATTGATTCTCACATCGGGATATCTTATAAGCAGACAGATGATGAAGCCTTCGCTTCACCATTTTCAGCTTTTAAAAGAAGGAGATAATCTGTTCCGTATTCTTGAATCTGAAATTCGCAACCAGAAAACACCTCTTCCGGAGCTTTTCCAAAATATCAGCGAACGGGCACAGACGGAATGGAAGGCTTTTTTTGCAGATTTTTATAAATCAATGAACGGGCAGGAAGATTTTCTGTTTTCTGCTGAATTTGAACGTTTGTTTACCGTACATTTGTCAGAGTATTTTTCCGAGGAGGAGGAGTCTTTATTTTTGCAGGCAGGGCAGAATCTGTTTTCCCCAGACCTTTTGTTTCAGAAAAATAATATTGCCCGGTTATCTGAGCATTTAAACCGAATGTTAATACAGCAGCGGGAAGATGCAGAAAAACAAAACAGGGCATATCTTGCTCTTTGTCTGTCAGCCAGCGCACTGATTATAATAATTCTTATATAAACGAAAGGGGAGGAGTCAGAAAACACTATGACCATTGAACTTATTTTTAAAATTGCAGCAGTGGGTGTGCTGGTGACAATACTTGCCCAGGTTCTTAAACATGCCGGTCGGGACGAACAGGCATTTCTTGTAAGTCTTGTCGGACTGTTTCTTGTTCTTTCCTGGATTATCCCCTGCATTGAAGAATTGTTTCAACAGGTATACGATTTATTTACGTTTTAAAGGGGGAGTTTGGCGATGATTCTGTTTAAAATTGCTCTGATAGGAATCGGCGGAGCCCTTCTGGCTGCAGTCGTCCGGCAATTTCAAAAAGAATACAGTGTCTTTGTTCTTCTTGGTGTATGCCTGTTTTTAAGTTTGTATCTTGTCTCAAATCTGACCGTAATGATTGATTTTGTAGAGGAACTCAGCACGCGGATTCCTATTAGTCAATCTTATTTAAAGATTTTGTTCAAGCTTCTTGCCATTGCCTTTATCTGTCAGATTTCCTCGGGAATCTGTGAAGACCTGGGGTATCGTTCCATTTCCTTTCAAATCGAAACTATCGGAAAATTGTCTATTCTGATTCTCAGCATTCCGATTATCAATTCTTTGCTGGAAACTATCGAACAGCTTTTATAACAGTAGGAGGGATATTGTGAAAGTTCGAAGAAGGTTTATTATCAGGGGAAAGATGATTGTCTTTGCCCTTCTCCTGATGTTCTTCC
Source organism: Eubacterium sp. (assembly GCA_022769785.1). Classification (GTDB taxonomy): domain Bacteria; phylum Bacillota; class Clostridia; order Lachnospirales; family Lachnospiraceae; genus Anaerobutyricum. Next base: position 10,093 of record JALEIY010000004.1, on the reverse strand, counting down.
TTTTTCCGGTGTCTCTGCAGGCAGAAGAAGTCTCATCAGAAATTGACATAGAGAAATTAGAGGAAGAAATGAATGGACTGGATGAAGATACTGATCTTCCGGATTTTTCGTCTGTTTTTCATGCACTGAAAAATGCGGACTTTAAAGAAGTACTGTCAGTTTCTGCCAGATGGCTGACAGAAACCATCATTCATGAAATTGCCTCCTCGCGGATTCTGATTGCAGAGCTGGTGGGCGTTGTCATTTTTTCCGCGATTTTTTCCAGTCTGTCCGGTTCATTGGAACGATATTCTGTGGGTGACAGTGGATTTATGATTTCCTATTTTATTATTTTTTCTATTATTTTTTCCAATTTTACGGTTATGGCATCTCTGTTTAAAAAAACAGTGGTTCTTTTATCCAATCTGATAAAAATTATATTGCCGGTCTATACGCTGGCAGTCTCGCTGGGAGGAAATCTTTCAGCCGGAGTCGCATTTTATGAATATTTTATGGTTCTTGTACTATTAATTAACCAGATGCTTGTAAATCTTGTCATGCCCCTTATAGAATACTATCTTCTTTTGGAACTGCTTGGGAATTTTTCCGCAAAGCCAAACATTTCAAAGTTATGTGAAAGCCTGTATCTTTTTTTGTTTCGGGGAATGAAACTGGTTTATTTTCTGTTTTTTGGTGCACATCTTCTAGAAACAATGATTGCTCCATCCCTGGACCTGGCAAAATCCAGCATGATTGGAAGGGTTACAGGATTGATTCCGGGAGGGTCTCTCGTGCAGACTGTGACAGGTACTGTCATCGGCTCTTCCCTGCTGATAAAAAATGTAATGGGAGCGGCTTCTGTTTTATTCCTTCTTTTTGTTCTCGCAGTCCCTTTCATCAAAATACTTCTATATGTATTATTTTATCTTCTTCTGGCTATTTTACTGGAACCGGTCGCGGATAAGCGTTTTGTCCGATGCATTACAGCCGCCCAAAAAAGTGGTCTTTTATTTGTATATTTCCTGGGCATGACCGCAACTTTGTTTATTTTAATCATAGCAGTCACTGCCATGGCGACCAATCATGTGTAAGCAGTCCTCCGGGGAGGGATGGATTTGGAATATATCAAAGGATGGCTTAAGGGAATTTTATATGTTAACGTGCTTCTTATGCTGTGTGAAAGTCTGTTGGCGAAAACAAAATATGAAAAATATTTGCGCTTTTTTTCCGGTTTTCTTCTGATGCTCTGTCTGATTCGTCCGCTCCTTGATTTAACCAGCGCCGGTTCCATTCTCGATGCTTCCTTTTTTCGTTCCACTCTGGAAAGCGAGTTGCGTTTGTCTGAAGAATATGAGCAGTTACAGGGAGGGAGGTCTGATTTCCGGAATGCTTACGAGGAGGCAGTAAAAAAACAGATAACGGAACTGGGAGAAGAATACGACCTGGAGATTGAGCAAATAAGCCTTATATGGAATCGGGAAAACACATCGGTGACAGCTCTTTCTATCGATTGTCAAAAAAAAGAAAATGCAGACGCTATTTCCCGGATAAGCGATTTTCGTGAGGCATTGATTCAAGTCTATCCTGTGGAAAAAGGCAATATAAATATAGAAATGAGGGATTGATTTATGGACAAAAAAAAGCTGAAAAAAATAGTTACACAAGATTTTGGCCCAGGGAGAATTCTACTTCTGGCCCTTGCGGGTATTATACTTCTTGGTGCAAATATTTCAGAGCATAAGAAAGAAAAAAAAGAAGAGAAAAATGAGGATACACTGGCAGCCAGTCAGACCGTAGCCGCAGAAGATTATACACAGAAACTGGAAAACAGACTGATAAAACTCCTGGAAGGTGTTGACGGGGTAGGACAGGTGGAGGTGATGATTACCTTAAAATCCTCCGGAGAAGCAATCCTGAATAAAGATATTTCCAGTGAATCCCAGACAGAGGAGGAGAGCGGAAAAGAAACCACAAAAAAACAGAATACAGTAAAAAAGGAAGAAGAAACGGTTCTCTCAGACGGCAGTGGAGCACAGTCACCTTATGTCATTAAACAGATGGAGCCGGAAATCGCAGGGGTAATCATATCCTGTGAGGGAGCAGACAATAATTCTACCGCACAGGCGGTTATGGAAGCTGCCTGTGTTGTTTTTGGAATTGAACCCAGTCATATTAAAGTGCTGAAAATGGAGGTAAAAAAATGAAAAAAATTTTTCGCAAAAATCAGATTGCCATCACTTCTCTTGCCATTATGATTGCGGTGGCGGGATATCTTAATTTTACGAAATCTGAGGTTCCTACTATAAAAGAAAGCAGTAATAAAGAAGAAACTCTTGATTCTATTGATACCATGGATATTTCTGATGGAGATTCTTTAATCAGCGAGAAAATTGATGATGAAATCCCTGGCGACGAGCAGGAAACCATTGGAGATGCTGTATTAACGCAGGCACAGGCCAGTGAATATGCCGCCGGTGCCCGAATGAAAAGAGAGCAGACCCATTCCAAAACGAAAGAATCACTGAATGAAGTCATTCAAAATGATTCTCTGGATGAAGCTGCCAAAAAAGAAGCCATCGAAAAACTGACGGAACTGGCGGATATCATCGAAAAAGAAGCTGCCACAGAACAGCTTCTTGCCACAAAAGGATACGGCGATGCAGTGATTTCTATCGGAAACGACAGTGTGGATGTGATTCTCAACTATGATGAACTCAGTCAGTCTGATCGCGCGCAAATTGAGGATATTGTCACCAGAAAGACCGGATGCAGCGTGAGTCAGATTATTATCAGCCGCATGAATGTATCAGACAGTTAAGTTTCCGGCAGAACCGGAGCCTTCTAAAAATCTGTTGCAAATCGGGGGATGTCTGTTATAATATACTATATAAATCTGTGTCAGATGCTGGAAGTATGCCTTTTTGCCTTTTCGGACAGCAGACATCACATATCGCATTGACAAAAGGAGGTTCCTATGGATAAAGAAAATAAAACAAATCAGACAGGTTATGAGATAGAAGATATTGGACAGGTGCAGATTGCAGATGAGGTAATTGCTGTAATTGCAGGACTGGCAGCAACAGAAGTGGAAGGTGTCATCAAAATGTCCGGTAATATCACCAATGAAATCGTCAGCAAGCTGGGAATGAAGAATCTTTCCCGGGGTGTGAAGGTTGAGATTATTGATAATCTTGTTGATGTTTCCTTAAGCCTGATTCTTCGTTACGGTGTCAGCATACCGAAAACATCCAAAGAAGTACAGGAAAAAGTGAAAAGTGCCATTGAGACAATGACAGGTATGACCGTTTCGGAGGTTGATATCCGCATCGCCGGTATCCTCATGGAAGACGAACAGAATTAATGTATACAGCTACGGAAGATAACGGAGGTTCAACCATGAAAATGTCCAGAAGGAAACTGCGGGAGAATATTTTCCGCCTGTTATTCCGCATAGAATTTAATACCAGAGAAGAACTGGATGAGCAGGTTACGCTGTTTTTCCAGTCACAGCCGGAGATTGATGCTGAAGACAGTGAATATATCAACCGGAAACTTTGTGCCATTCTCAACCATCTGCCGGATTATGATGAAAAGATTCGGCAAATCTGTGAGGGATGGCGTCTTTCCCGTCTTGGAAAGACGGAACTTGCCATTCTTCGTCTTGCAGTTTACGAGATTGAAGAAGACGATGACATTCCTACGGGAGTAGCGATCAACGAAGCAGTTGAACTGGCAAAAATATATTGCAGCGAAGAAGCACCACGATTCATTAACGGAGTTCTTGCCAAACTGGCATAGTATTTTCGTGATCTGCACTGAGATAACTGAAAACAGGATGAACCTTTATCGTTTCCATAAGAGACCTGTACAGGCAACCTGATGACAAAGGTGGTGCAAATCATTTCTTGTATTTTTATTTGCGCCGCCTTTTTCCATGCCCGTAATAACAGACCGCAGGAGCAGCATATTATGAATCATATTTTTACCGTCTCTCAGATTAATTCCTATATTCGAAGGATTTTTGACGGAGACTATGCGTTAAGAAAAATCGAGATTAAAGGAGAGGTATCCAACTGTAAATACCACTCATCCGGTCATATATATTTTACTCTGAAGGATTACGCCTCATCCATTCGCTGTGTTATGTTTCAGGCAGACCGTTATCGGGGACTGTCCTTTCGTTTAGAAAACGGACAGCAGATTCAGGTACAGGGTAATATTTCCGTTTATGAAAGAGACGGAACCTACCAGTTATATGCAAAAAAAATAACGCAGGCCGGAATCGGAGAGCTTTATCTTCGTTATGAAGCGTTAAAAAAGGAACTGGCTAAAGAAGGTTATTTTGATTTTGAGAGAAAAAAAGAGCTTCCACGGTTTCCGAATCGTATTGGAATTGTGACGGCTGCAACCGGTGCAGCAATTCAGGATATCCGCAGCATCAGTGCCAGGCGGAATCCTTTTGTACAGCTTATCCTTTATCCTGCCAAAGTACAGGGAGAGGGAGCAGCGGCAAGTATCGCCGCCGGAATCCGCTATTTTGACTGCCATGATGTGGATTTAATCATTGTCGGCAGAGGAGGAGGCTCCATAGAAGACTTATGGGCTTTTAATGAGAGGGAGGTCGCCGATGCCATTTTTGGTGCGAAAACACCCCTCATATCCGGTACCGGACATGAAATAGATATGACAATCGCAGATTATTGTGCGGATCTTCGGGCTGCTACACCTTCTGCAGCAGTTGAGCTGGCAGTTCCGGATATCCGTGCGGTTTTGCAGCAGATGGACGATTACCGGGACACTCTTGATGCTCTGATGGAACGGAAGCTGGATTATTGCCGGCAGAAATATAACCAATATGCAAGACTATTAAAAGGACACGACCCGGCTGCACGTATACAGCGTCAGAGGATTCTTCTGCAAAATATGGAAGAACGGATGCATTATCATATAAATACAAAGCTTCAGGAAGAAAAACACAGACTGAAGCTTTTGGGAAGCCGACTGACTGCGGCTTCTCCGTCTGCCAGACTGCAGGGAGGATATGTATTTGCACAGGATTCCAAAGAGCGTCCTCTTTCCTCTGTCACCCAGTTAAATAAAGAACAGCCTTTTGATTTGATTTTCGCAGACGGATTTGCAACAGTAAAGCCTCTTCAGATAAACGAAATCAAAAATGAAGACCAATAAATAGCGTTTTCTTTTTAGTTACAGGTTATATCAATTCATATTACGAACAAAAAGACAAAGGAGCAGGAGAATCTATGGCAAAAAACAAATTTACAATCGAAGAGGGATTTGATGAACTGGAACAGATTATTTCCAGTCTGGAAAATCCGGAGCTTGGCCTGTCCGAGTCTATGGCATTATATAAAAAAGGGGTAAAGCTGCTGGATAAGTGCAATCAGGCGCTGGATAAAACCGAAAAAGAAATGATCATATTGCAGGAGGGATACAATGGAGGCATCCATGAAGGAGAAAATTTCGAATAAAACAAAAGAAATTGAAGCCATTATCTACCGTTATCTGCCGGAAGAAACCGGATATCAGAAAACGGTAATTTCCGCGATGAATTATACAATGAAAGCCGGTGGAAAACGTCTTCGCCCCATGTTAATGGACGAGACATTCCGGATGTTTGGCGGAACAGACCGGTCGTTAATTGAGCCGTTTATGGCGGCAATCGAGATGATACACACCTATTCACTGATTCATGATGACCTTCCGGCTCTGGATAATGACGATTACCGCAGAGGACGAAAAACTGCTCATGTGGTTTATGGAGAAGCTATGGCGATTCTTGCCGGAGACTCTCTTTTAAACTACGCTTTTGAGACAGCTGCCAAAGCCTTTGACGGCACTTCAAAGGATATTCAGACGGCAAAAGCATTCCGGATTCTTACCCGCAAACCGGGAATATACGGGATGATAGGAGGTCAGACCGCAGATGTGGAAGGAGAAGGGCATCCGGTAGACATTGATACCCTGCTGTTTATCCACGAAAACAAAACCGGAGCTCTGATAGAATGTGCCATGATGATCGGAGCTGTGTTAGCCGGTGCTTCGAAAGAAGAAGTCAGTGAAATTGAAATGATTGCCCGAAAAATCGGCATTGCCTTTCAGATACAGGATGACATTCTCGATTTGACCAGCACCGCTGAGGAGCTTGGCAAACCGGTTGGAAGTGATGAAAAAAATGAAAAAAATACCTACGTTTCTCTGACCGGACTGGAGCAGTCCCGGAAAGATGTACTTCGTTATACTAAAGAGGCTCTTGCTTCTTTCGATGGTCTTTCCTGTAAAAATGATTTTTTAAGAGAACTTTTGCTCACCTTAAGCAGCAGAAAATACTAGCAGATACTGCGGAGGAAAAAAGATGGGGCAGTTACTGAACCAGATAAATAAACCAAATGATATCCGACGGATTCCTGCCAGACTATATCCTGTTCTTGCTCAGGAAATCCGGGATTTTTTAGTGGAAAATGTAAGCCGTACCGGAGGACATCTGGCATCCAATCTGGGGGCTGTGGAGATAACCATGGCACTCCATCTGTGCCTGCATCTCCCGGAAGATAAAATTGTTTTTGATGTGGGACATCAGTCTTATGTCCACAAAATTCTGACCGGCAGAAAAGATGCTTTTGATACCCTGCGTCAGGAAAACGGACTCTGCGGATTTCCAAAACGGAAAGAAAGCAGCTGTGACTGTTTCGGAACCGGGCACAGTTCTACTTCCATTGCCGCAGCCATGGGACTTGCTGCAGCGAGAGATTTAAAGCAGGGCAGTGAAACCATTGTGGCGGTTATCGGTGATGGCGCTCTTTCCGGGGGACTGGCTTATGAAGCACTGAATAATCTGTCTTCAATGAAAAAAAAACATAAAAATTTTATTATTATTTTAAATGATAACAAAATGTCCATTTCAGAAAATGTGGGGGGAATGAGCCGTTATCTTAATGACCTTCGCTCCAGAAAAAGCTATGGTGAATTTAAGGATTCCGTGGAGAATACCTTAAACACCATCCCAGGTGTCGGAAAAGGTGTTGCCAAGGCATTAAAAAAATCAAAAGATTCTCTGAAACAGCTTTTTGTTCCGGGAATGTTATTTGAAAATATGGGTATCACTTATTACGGACCGGTTGATGGACATAATATTTATGATTTGATCCATGCGATTAATCAGGCAAAGCATACTCCGGGCCCGATTCTCATTCATGCTATAACAAAAAAGGGCAAAGGCTATAAAATTGCAGAAAATAATCCGGAAAAATTCCACGGAATTGATCCTTTTGATATTAAAACCGGCGAACCGCTTAAAAAGAAAAAAACAGAAAGCTATACCGATATTTTTTCCAAAGCACTGATTCAATTTGCCAAAAAGGATGAGCATATTACTGCAATTACTGCAGCCATGCCTTCCGGAACAGGATTATCTGCTTTTCGTGAACAGTTTCCGGAACGATTTTTTGATGTCGGTATTGCGGAAGAATACGCCGTAACATTTGCTGCAGGAATGGCGGCCTCCGGCATTCGTCCTGTGGTTGCCGTTTATTCCTCTTTTCTTCAGAGGGCATATGACCAGGTGCTTCATGATGTCTGCATTCAGAATCTTCCTGTATTTTTCTGTCTCGACCGTTCCGGTCTGGTCGGAGCAGACGGAGAAACCCATCAGGGTATTTTTGATATATCCTATCTGGGACATATTCCGAATATGACACTGATTGCGCCGAAAAACCGATATGAGCTTGTTTCTATGATGGAATTTGGACTTTCTCATAATGGACCGATAGCGATGAAATATCCCCGTGGTGCCGCCTGGGATGGTCTGAGTGAGTTCCACGCGCCGATAGAATACGGAAAAAGTGAATGGATTTGTGAGGGTGAAAAGACCGTCATATTATCCGTTGGAAATATTATGGAAGAATGTGAAAAAGCAAGGCAGATTCTTCTGGAGAACGGAAAAAATATCGGTCTTGTCAATGTTCGTTTCATCCGTCCTCTGGATGAGGAAATGCTTCATAAAGCAGCCAGAGAATATGACTGCATTGTAACGGTGGAAGAAAATCAGCTTACCGGAGGCTTCGGAGAGATGGTATCCGCCTTCCTTCACAGAAACGGATATGAAACAAAAATGTGCTCTCTGGGCATTTCGGATCGTTTTGTGGAACACAGTACCGTGGAAAGACAGCGGATGTTATCCGGCATCGACGGAGCATCCATTGCAGCGCGAATCATGAAAAAGGATAATGAATTATGAAACAGCGATTAGATTTGATATTGGTGGAAAAGGGACTGGCTGCCTCTCGGGAAAAAGCCAAGGGGATGATTATGGCAGGTATCGTTTTTGTAAACGGGCAGAGAGAAGATAAAGCCGGCAGTACTTTTGATGAAAAAGCTGCCGCGACAGTGGAAGTCCGCGGAAGTGTCCTTCCTTACGTAAGCCGTGGAGGACTGAAACTGGAAAAAGCAGTAAATCAGTTTGGTTTTTCTCTGGAAGGAAAAGTATGTATGGATGTAGGTGCCTCCACCGGCGGATTTACGGACTGTATGCTTCAAAATGGTGCTGTAAAAGTCTTTTCCATTGATGTGGGACGGGGCCAGCTTGACTGGAAGCTTCGCAATGATCCTCGGGTCGTCTGTATGGAAAAAACAAATATGCGCTATGTCACACCGGAAGATATCGGACAGCCAGTGGATTTTGTATCCATTGATGTGTCATTTATTTCCCTGAAAAAAATACTTTCTCCTGTAAAAAACTGTCTGAGGGAAGATGGAGAAGTCGTCTGTCTTATCAAACCACAATTTGAGGCGGGCAGAGAGAAAGTCGGAAAAAAAGGTGTGGTCCGGGATACAAAGGTTCATGAAGAAGTAATCGAAATGATAATGGAATATGCAGTGTCCATCGGCTTTTCCCTGCTTCATCTGGATTTTTCCCCAATCAGGGGACCAGAAGGGAACATCGAGTATCTTCTTCATCTGATGAACCGCGCAAACAGCAGTCGGATTGACAATACAATAATTTCTGAAACCGTCAGTGCTTCTCATGAATCACTGGCTCATTAAGACAATATTATGAATAATTTTTTAATCATTTCGAATAAACAAAAAGATGAAAAACTTCTTTTGGCAGAGCATGTAAAAACACTCCTTAATAATAAGGGGGCTTTCTGCCGGATTTATGATGCAGGACAGGAACCGACCCGGGGGCCGATAGATGTCCCTGCAGAAACAGAATGTATTCTCGTTATCGGTGGAGACGGCACTATCCTTGATACAGCAGGACGCCTGATTGGAAAAAACATTCCGCTTCTTGGAATCAACCGGGGTACACTCGGTTTTCTTGCAGACGTAGATATCCATTCTCTGGATGATACAATCGATGATTTGATGGCAGATCGTTTTCAGCTCGAAAAACGAATTATGCTGGAAGCCGAAATTATCCGGAAGGGAGAGGAACCGATTGTCTGTGCGGCATTAAATGACTGTGTGATTCTTCGCTGCAGTACGACACCAATTATCGGTCTTGCCGTTCGGATTAACGGTATTCTGATTGACCAGTACCATGCAGACGGTGTTATCATCTGTACACCAACCGGCTCTACAGGATATAATCTTTCTGCTGGAGGACCGATTATCAACCCAACCTGTAAAAACTTTGTGGTCACTCCGATTTGCCCGCATTCTTTGACTACCAGGAGCGTGGTTTTGGCCAAAGATGATGTAGTAACCATAGAACTGGAGAATCTGCGTAACTCCCAGAATGAGGATGCCCTGGTATCTATTGATGGAAAAGATGGTATTCTTATCGGTCCGGGTGACCAGGTTCGGATTCGGAAAGCGCAGGAAGAAACTCCTTTTATTAAAACAAAGGAAATCAGTTTTGTAACCATTTTAAAAGAAAAACTGTTATAATGTTATTGTTAACATTTTACAAATATTGTAAAATAAAAAGAAAGGGATAGTTATTGTGAAAAAAGAAGGCAGGATGAAGGGAAAGCGGCAGGAGAAAATCCTGGAACTGATTAATATGTATGATATTGAGACACAGGACGAGCTGACAAAACGGCTTCAGGAAGCCGGATTTTCTTCCACCCAGGGAACCATTTCCCGTGATATT
>JALEIY010000212.1 GCA_022769785.1 Eubacterium sp. | reverse complement strand
ATGGTTGGTGTATTTGATACTGCTTTCCATCAGACCATGCCTGCAGAAGCATACATTTATGGTCTTCCATATGAATATTATGAAAAATACGGTCTTCGCCGTTACGGTTTCCACGGAACTTCTCATAAGTTCGTATCCCAGAGAACTGCAGAATTATTAGGAAAGAAACCGGAAGATGTAAAAGTTATCGTCTGCCATCTTGGAAACGGTTCTTCCATTTCCGCTGTAGACGGCGGCAAATGCGTAGAAACATCCATGGGTCTTACTCCGCTGGAAGGTCTTATTATGGGTACAAGATCCGGTGACATCGACCCTACTGTTATCGAATTCAACGCTCATAAAGAAAACATCACTCTGGAAGAAACCATGACCATCATCAACAAGAAATCCGGTGTGCTTGGTATCTCCGGTGTTTCTTCTGACTTCCGTGATCTGGATAACGCTGCTGCAGCAGGCAATAAAAGAGCTCAGCTTGCTCTGGATGCATTCTGTCATCACGTAGTAAAATACATCGGTTCTTACGTTGCAGTTATGAACGGTATTGATGCTATCGTATTTACAGCAGGTATCGGTGAAAACTCTCCGGAAGTTCGTTCCCAGATTATGAGCAAATTTGGTTATCTGGGTATCAAGATTAACGAAGAAGCAAACAAGGTTCGTGGCGAAGAAACCACTATTTCCACTCCGGATTCCAAGGTGAAGGTAATGATCGTTCCTACAAACGAAGAGCTGGCTATCTGCCGCGATACCGTTGATATCGTTACCAAAAAAATCATCGAAGACACTGTAAAAGAAGTTATGAACAAATAGTTCTCTATTTATCTCCATAAAAAAAGCCGCTGTCTTTCTGACAGCGGCTTTTTTTATTGTTCATCATATCCTATTTCCAAAAGCACTCTGTGAAGCAGTCTGGACACTTCAAGAGAAAACTCATTGGTTACCAGAACACTTTCTTCTTCTTTTAAAATGCAGCGGCCAAATTGTTCCACTTCCAGCATATAATTGCTTGGCACCTGCATTTTCCTTTCCTCTACCTTCCCATCTTTTATAATCCGGTAGGATACTTCTCCGTCAAAATTATAAGCATATACAGTTTCAAGAATTCCTTCTGTTCCATGAATATAAAAACGGGAGCCCCTCTGGCTGGAAAACATACCGCAGGCAGCGGATACACAGGCACCAGACGGAAATTCCAGAAACATATTGCAGTAATCATCCACTCCGTTATCCATAAACCGGGCCATGGCATTGACTTTCACCGGCTGTTCTTCCAGAAGCTTTAATATCATACTGATATTATAACAGGCCAAATCATAAGTACATCCGCCAAACATTTCTTTTTTCAGCCGGATATTGTCCTGCGGCCATTTCACGGAATAAAAGCTCATCTGTATCATTGTCGGTTCCCCGATTACTTTCTGATGAACCACATCTATGATTTCCCGGGTCAGCGGGCTGTGAAGATAAGCAAAGGCTTCTGCCAGAATAACTCCTTCCTTACGGCAGAACTCTGTGACCTCTTCCACCTCCTGCGGAGTTGGTGCCAGCGGTTTTTCACACAAAATATGCTTTTTCTTTCGCGCCGCCTTCATAATCCACTCTTTATGCATATGATTTGGCAGCGGAATATATACCGCATCCACATTTTCATCCTCTAAAAGTGCATCCAGAGAATCATATGCTTTTTCAAACCCAAATTCTTTCTGAAAATGTGCTGTTTTTTCCGGATTTCTTCCTGCAATCGCATACAGACAGGCATTTTCTGCCTTCTGCATTCCCGGAATGGTCTGTTTCCAGGCAATCGAAGCAGTTCCCAGCACTCCCCATTTTATCCTGCGACTCATTTTTTTCATCCTCCTTTTTCATACAGGCTTTCCCTGGCATATTTATTTTCTTTTTAAGATGCGAATCGAATTTAAGAGACACAGCACAGAGACTCCTGTATCTGCAAATACAGCAATCCACATATTGGCAAAGCCCAACAAACTGATTATCATGACTATCGCCTTCACCGCCAGGGCAAATACCACATTCTGTCTGGATATGCTTCCGGTCATGGCAGCAATGGATAATGCCTCCGGAATTGCTTTCATTTCCGATCGCATAAAGACCACATCGGCGGCTTCAATGGCGGCATCAGCCCCGCTTCCCATGGCTGCCCCCACATCCGCTCCGGCAAGTACCGGCGCATCATTGATTCCGTCACCGACAAACATGACTGCCCCATGCTGCTCACGGGTCTTTATAAGGGCAGTAAGCTTATCCTCCGGCAGTAATCTTGCATGAACTTCATCAATCCCAGTCTTTTCCGCAATCTTTTCGGCGCTCTCCTTTGCATCTCCCGTCAGCATTACGGTTTTCATTCCCATTTTTTTAATCTGGCGGATGGCATCGGCGGCATCCTCTTTGATGGTATCAGAAATCATAATTTGACCAAGAAATCTTCCATCACAGGCAAGGAGAACTTCCGTTCCGTAATCATCTTTTTCACATTCTGAAATATCGATATGGTTATTTTCCATCAATTTACGGTTTCCCAGAAGAACTTCACCTGCAGATAATCCTGCACGGATTCCCTGCCCGGCAATCTCTTCTACTGTCTGCGCCTGCTCCACTTTCACTCCTGCATTTTTTGCCGCCCGGACAATACTTACAGCAATCGGGTGCGTTGAACCTGCTTCACATCCGGCAGCCAGGGCTAACAGTTTCTCTTCCGTAATTCTTCCGGCAACCGGACTTATTTTCTGTACTTCAAAATTCCCTCTGGTTATGGTTCCCGTTTTATCCATAATGACCGCTTTAATATTTTTCATTCCTTCAATGGAAATGCCGCCTTTAAAAAGAATTCCCTTTTGTGAAGCTGCACCGATTCCGGAGAAGAATGCCAGCGGAACAGACAGCACCAGAGCACACGGACAACTGATTACCAGGAAGGTCAGTGCCATATATACAGAAGAATGTCCCGTGTCTCCCCCAACTGCCAGATAATTCCATCCCGGCAGAATAAGCGGTAAAATCACAGCCATAACCAGCGCAAATATTATCACAAACGGGGTGTATACCCGGGCAAACTTTGTTATGAACTTATCAATATTTGGTTTGTTTGCTGCCGCATTCTCCACGGAATCCAGAATTCTTGTTACCATGGATTCTTCCAGGACTTTTTCCACACGGATTTTCAGGCGGCCGGACGTATTGACACAACCGGATATTACTTCATCGCCTTCTCCTGCCATAACCGGAACCGGCTCCCCGGTCACCGGAGAGGTGTCAATCCGGCTTTCTCCTTCTACAACCACACCATCCAGCGGGATTCGGTCACCCGGACGTACCAGAAGAATGTCTCCTTCCTCTGCATCTTCCGCATCAATCACTTTTATTTCATCTCCGGAAACCAGATTCACTACCTCCGGTCTTAAGTCAACGGCTTCCATAATCTGTGACCGGCTCTGCTCTGTAGCCCGGTCCTCAAAATATTCGCCAATACGGTAAAAGAGCATTACTCCGACAGCTTCGGGATATTCCTGAATGAAAAATGCACCGACAGTTGCAATGCACATAAGAAAATTCTCATCGAAAATCTGTCCTCTCCGTATATTTTTTCCGGCGGACAGTAATACTTTTCCACCCAGAATCAAATAAGAGACCAAAAATAAAGGCAACAGCATTTTTTCGTCTATTCCTGCCAGATGCATCCCTGCTCCCAGCAGAAAAAGTACGGCTCCAATGCCAATGGTAAAAAGCGGATGCTTTGTAATAGAATCTTTCTCCCCGGCATGCTCAAAGCCTTGAGCGGTTTCCTGGGAATGAACGTGCTCATGACCATGTTCGTGGTCACAACAGTCTCCATGTTCGTGGTCGTGCTCGTGACCGCAGCAATCTTCGTGCTTATGGTCGTGCTCATGACCGCATCCGCAGCTTTCTCCGTGTTCATGGCTGTGTTCGTGGTTATGCTCGTGTTCACAGCTTTCTCCATGGTCGTGGCCACAGCCACAGGATTCACCATGATTATGGGAGTGGGGTTGCGACTCTCTTTTTTTTCTCCGCGTTTTTTCAATAAGCTTTACATCCGGTTCTATTGATTTCACCACTGCTTCGACATCCGCAAAAACCGCTTCCGCATCCTCTGCCTGAAAACGGAGGCTTTTCGTGGCAAAGGTCAGAGAAACTTCTTCCAACTCCGGCAATTTTTTCAGTTTTGCTTCTATTTTAGCGGCACAGTTGGCACAATCCAGCCCTTCAAGAATATATACTTTTTTTTGCATTCAGTTCGCTTCCTTTCTGCTTTATCTGTATTATGAATCATGCACCTCTCCATGCCCCATATGAATCAGGGCAACTTCGAGAATATCTACAATATGTTCATCATCCAGAGAATAAAATACATTTTTTCCTTCTCTTCTTGACTTAATCTGACGCATATTCCGCATTACAGCTAACTGATGGGAAACTGCAGATTTTGTCATATCGAGAAGCACCGCAATATCACCGGCGCACATCTCCTGTTCTTTTAACGCATACAAAATACGCAGCCTGGTTTTATCTCCCAGAACTTTATAAAACGATACTACGCTGTCAATCTCGGCATCCTCCGGCATATTTTTCTGTACCTTATCAATGCTTTCCTGAAACATCGGGGTACAATCACTTTTTTTTGCAGCCATAACTACCTCCTGTTAAAATAGAATCATAATTGATTCGTCATTCAACTGTTCTTATTATAGTTGAATATATATTCAACTGTCAAGTGTTTTCTTTCGAAATCTGAATGCAAATTCTATGTTTATTTTGTAGCATATTATCGGGGAAAAATAAAGTTTATCCGTGGAAATTATGTTATAATGAACCATATGGATTCATCGGAACACATCCCAGGATTCACAGGATGTTCCATACAGCAATAAAACATACAAAGGATCAGACTCATGCGAAAAAAAATTGAATTGTACGGCACTCTTGGACCGTCCGACTGTAAAAAAGATATATTAATAAAAATGTTTCAGGCGGGTATGACGGGTATCCGGCTGAACCTCTCCCATTCCGGCTTAACGGATTGCGAGCCGTGGCTTTCTACTTTTTATGATGCGGCAGAAGCAATGCACATCGTACCGGATTTATTAGTGGATTTACAGGGACCGGAGGTTCGAATCGGTACACTTTCCGCGCCTCTCTCTCTGCAAAAAAATGATGTAATTACTTTTATTTCTACGGAAGAAAAAAATGCCGCGAAATGCAGCAACAGCGATTTCATCATTCCTCTCCCGTCTCCGGTTTTTTCGTATCTGAAAAAAGGACAGATAATTCGAATGGACGATGGAAAAATTATTGCCGTAATTGAGGAATGTGAAAATGCTTTTACAGCCCGCATACGAACCGAAGGAGTGTTGACTTCCCGCAAAAGCTTCTCCATTGATGGGATTTCTGTACAGCTCCCCACGTTGACGGCAAAAGATATGGAACAGATAAAGCTTTTGTCCCGCTACCGGGTTACCGGGGTCATGCTTCCCTTCGTCAGAGGAAAAGAAGACCTTCTTTGTTTAAGACGCGCGCTTTTGGATGAAGGCCTGTCTCATATCCGCATTTTTGCAAAAATCGAAAACCTTACCGGAGTGTCAAGGCTGTCTGCGATTCTGCCTCATTGCGACCATGTGGTTATCGCCAGAGGAGATTTGGGAAATGCCGTACCTCTTTCCCGGCTGCCTGCCGTTCAAAAAGAAATTGCCAGAATGTGCCTTCTTTTCAAAAAGCCATTTATGGTCGTTACGCAGATGCTTGCCTCCATGGAAAACCATCCGGTTCCAACCAGAGCGGAGGTAAATGATATTTTTCATTCAGTGTTAGACGGTGCTTCTTCCTTAATGCTTACGGGAGAAACAGCCATGGGACAATATCCCGTCGAGGCCATGCAGATGCTCTCTGACACAGCTTTCGAGGCACAGCGGTATCAGATGGAAGCAAAGTTTCTTCCATAAAAAACAGGAAGCGTTTGAATAACGCTTCCTGTTTTATGTGTCGCCCCGCTTTGTTTTTCTTCTCCCGCCCCGGGCGGGGTGCAGTCTCTAAAGCCCCCCTTTTATTCAGACAAACTGATTCCGTTCCCTGTTATAAACGAAGCCGACCGTCTTAAGCTTTTCTTCCAGTTCTTCTTTGGAAACATTTAAATCCTCACATAAATCCTCCAGTGAGGAATAGCGGTCTCTCAGCTTTGTATTGAGCACGCTGTAAAGCATAATCGGGTCCTGTGGTAATTCTGGCATGATGTCGTCTCCTTTCCCGGTATGTTTATTTTTCTCCTCTTAAAATAATTTTGACGAATTTTGTCATCATTGGAATGTATGTTGCCACGAAGACACCGGCAGCAACACCTGTCACTGCTTTTTTGCATTTCGGAGCAATATGAGTACCAATTATGATTCCCATGGCACAAAGACATAATTTTAAAAGAGCCATGTCTTTCCAATCACTTTCTTCCACATACTGATTTGCATAACGAAATAATTTCTCCATGGAACTCCTCCTTTTCCTGTCATTTAAGGAATTTTACTACCCGTTTGGTCACAGCGGCTCCCATCCCGCCAGGTCCGATATGGCAGGTAAGGTTGAGCGGCAGGTCATCATATTCTACTTCAAAGCCCGGAAAATGCTCGGCAAGCTCACGAATCCATTCCTCTTTGCCCTCAAATCCACAGGAGCAGGCAGCCTGAAGTCGAACTTCCTCCGGACGGGAAACGCCCATCCGCTCCATTTCATTTTCCAGTGCTTTGAAAATGGTCTGTTTTGCCTTTGCAACACTCCGAACCTTGGCAAAAGCATCCAGTTGTTTGCCATGAACCTGTAAAATCGGTTTAATATGGAGCATGGTACCAATCGCTGCAGCAGCGGGTGTGATACGTCCACCCTTTTTCAAATGCTCCAGTGTTTCAACCATAATATAGACAGAGGAATTATTTTGCTCGGCTTCGAGAATTTCTTTAATCTCTGCTGCGGTTTTTCCCTGAGCAGCCAAAGCGACGGCATCTTCCACCGCTGCTTTTTGAGGAACAGATACTCTTTGTACATCAATCACCTGCACCCTTCCGTCGTAATCGGACGCATATACGCACGCATTGGCATAACTGCCCGATAATCCGCTGGATAACGGAATATGTACCAGCTCATCACAGGATTTTAACACCTCATCCCATAAATCTATCACACTGCCCGCGGAAGGCTGGGATGTAAAAATATCCGCCCCGGAATTCAGTTTTTCATAAAAGAAATCTTTACTCAGGTCTACCCCTTCCAGATATTCTGTTCCATCAATCGTAAATGGCATGGGAAGTACATATGCACCCATGTGTTCTGCTTCTTCTTTTGTAACTCCCGAAGTATCTGTAACCACAGCTACCTTTTTCATTCTTTCATCCCTCCACCTGAAAATATAGATAATATTGCTATTCTATATGTAATATTATGTTTTGTCAATTTATTTTGCACTTTAATCCGGCAAAGAGGGATTTTTTCTGGACTTCATTTTTATTTTGTAGTATTCTATAAAATAAGCTTATGATATATTTTTTGGAGGTCACAAAATGAACAGCAATCAAATTTGGAAATTTCATAACGATGTCGATACGGACCAGATTATTGCATCGCAGTATCTTCTTCTTCCGGACATCGAGGCTATGAAGCAATACACATTTGAATCCCTTGACCCTTCTTTTGCCGGAAAGGTTCATCCCGGAGATATCGTAGTTGCAGGTGAAAACTTCGGCTGTGGTTCTTCCCGTGAACAGGCACCGAGCGTTCTGAAGGCTTTGGGGATACAGGCAGTGATTGCCAAATCATTTGCCCGTATTTTTTATCGTAATTCTATCAACATTGGTCTTCCGGTTATCGTGTGTAAGGAGCTGTACGACGCAGTTTCGGATGGTGATACCGCAAACCTCGACCTCTCCGCCGGTACCGTTTCCGCAAACGGTCAGGAGTTTACCTGTACAAAGCTGCCGGAATATATGCAAAAGATTCTTTCCGAAGGCGGACTGATCGCATCTTTAAATAAGGAGGACGAGTAATCATGGGTATGACCATAGGAGAAAAAATCATCGCACGGGCTGCCGGTGTCAAAGAAGTAAAACCCAATGAGATTCATACGGTAACACTGGACCGTATGATGAGCAATGACGGAACCACACATCTGACCGTCGATATGTACCATAACAAATTAAAACATCCGAAAATCGCAGACCCGGAAAAGGTCGTTTTCATTATGGACCATAATGTGCCTGCCGAAAATCCGAAAACAGCGCAGGCTCATAAAAAAATGCGTAACTTTGCCAGAGAAAACAATATCCGCCTTTATGAAGGTCAGGGGGTCTGTCATCAGATTATGATGGAGGACTATGTATGTCCCGGCGAATTAATTTTCGGTGCGGATTCTCACACAACAAGCTACGGTGCCCTCGGAGCATTTGGTACCGGTGTTGGCTGCACGGACTTTTTATACGCTATGACTACCGGCACTTCCTGGCTTATGGTTCCGGAAACTCTTCGTTTTAATCTTCACGGCAAGCTTCGGGAAGGTGTTTATGCCCGCGACCTGATTCTTACGATTATCGGTGATATCGGTGCCAACGGTGCCACCTATAAAATCATGGAATTTGCCGGTGACGGTGCGCATTCTCTTTCCGTCAACGAACGTATGGTATTGTGTAATCTGACGGTCGAGGCAGGCGCAAAAGCCGGCATCGTGGAGCCTGATGAAAAGGTAGTGGAATACTGTAAGGCACATGGCCGGGAAGCGGTTCATATGTTTAAGAGCGATGACGATGCACATTTTGAAGCAGTTTACGAATACGACCTTGATAAAATTGAGCCGGTTGTTGTCCGCCCGGATTTCGTGGATAACTTTGCTCTCCTGAAAGATGTTAAGAATGAAAAAATAAAAATTGACCAGGCTTTTGTCGGTTCCTGCAATAACGGCCGTCTGGAAGACCTTCGGGCTGCTGCTGATGTGGTAAAGGGCAAAAAGATTCATCCGGATGTGCGTTTTCTGGTAGCTCCGGCCTCCAATACGGTTTACATAGAGGCGTTAAAGGAAGGGGTCATCACCACTTTGATGGAAGCAGGCGCCATGATTATGAACGCCAACTGCTCTGTCTGCTGGGGAAGCTGTCAGGGTGTCATCGGCGAAAATGAAGTGCTGATTTCCACCGGAACCCGAAACTTTAAAGGCCGTTCCGGACATCCGACTTCTCAGGTCTATCTGGCAAACGCTGCCACCTGCGCCGCTTCTGCCGTTGCCGGATACATTGTCGGTCCGGAAGACCTGTAAAGACATTTGATGAATTAACTACTATTTTCTGCTTAAGAAAGGAATAACATTATGGAACAGTTTACCGGAAAGGTCTGGGTACTGGGAGATGACATTGATACCGATATCATCATTCCAACAGAGTATCTGGCTCTTCCTACCGTTGAAGATATGAAACAATACGGCTTTTCTCCTCTTCGTCCGGAGCTGGCTGCTCAGATTGAAGAAGGGGATATTATTGTAGCCGGTAAAAACTTTGGCTGCGGCTCTTCCCGGGAGCAGGCACCGGAAATTATTAAAGCTCTGAAAGTAAAATGTGTCATTGCCAAATCCTATGCCCGTATTTTCTTCCGCAATTCCATTAACAACGGACTTCTTCTCATTGAGAACAGTGAAATTCAGGATGTGGTAAAAGAGGGTGATGAAATTACCGTGAAAACAGGAGAAGCCATTGTATTTAACGGCAAATCCTATCCGATTGCCTCCCTCTCTGAAAATCTGATGGATATTATCAATGCCGGTGGTCTTGTAAAGGCCATGCAGAAACGCAACGGTATTATTTAGGAGGGCATCATGGGATATACATTAATTGAAAAGATAATTAAACGAAATATTGGCTCCGAACATGTGGAGCCTGGCCAAATCGTCACAGTAAATGTTGACCGCGTTATGATTCACGATATTTTCATCCCGTTCGTCGCTGAAAAATTTGAAGAAATGGGATTTCAGAAATTATGGGACCCGGAAAAGGTTGTCCTGATTTATGACCATCTTGTTCCTACCAGTGCTGTGGAAGATGTAAGACATTTTCAGATTGGAGATGCTTTTGCAAAAAAATATGGTCTGACTCATGTTCACCGCAGTGACGGTATCTGCCATCAGCTTATGACAGAGGCGGGCTATGCAAAACCGGGCAATATTGTGTTTGGAACGGACTCCCACACAACAACTTACGGATGCGTCGGCTGTTTTTCTTCCGGTATCGGATACACGGAAATGGCTGCAATTCTCGGTACCGGTGAGATGTGGGTTCGTGTTCCGGAAACAATCAAAGTGGTCATTGACGGAACACTTCCTGCCAATGTTACTGCAAAAGATGTGATTTTACGTTTAATCGGTGATTTACGTGCTGACGGTGCCACCTATAAGGTTCTTGAATTGAGCGGTTCTGCAGTGGATGCCATGACCGTTGCCTCCCGCATGACCATATCCAATATGGCTATTGAGGCCGGCGCAAAAGCCTGTCTCTTTGCCCCGGATGAAAAAACCTGCGAGTATTCCAAGGTATCTCTTTCTGATGTTGACTGGCTGTATGCTGACGAGGATGCTTCCTATTGCCGCACCATGCATTATCAGGCAGAAGAACTGGTTCCTGTCTGCGCCTGTCCTTCTCAGGTAGATAATATCCATCCTGTGGAGGAAGTGGAGGGTACGGTTCTTGATCAGGTATTTATCGGCTCCTGTACCAACGGCCGTCTTGAGGATCTGGCTGTGGCTGCAAAGATTCTGGAAGGAAAGAAAACAGCCTGCAAGCTGATAATCACTCCTGCAAGCCGAAAGATTTATCTGGAAGCCATTGAAGCCGGATACATGGAAACTCTGGCAAAAGCCGGTGCCATTATTACACAGCCGGGATGCGGACTTTGCTGTGGCCGTGCCGGCGGAATACTTACCGACGGAGAAAAGGTTCTTGCCACAAATAACCGTAACTTCCTGGGACGTATGGGAACTTCAAAGGTGGGCATTTATCTCGGTTCTCCTGCCACAGCAGCTACCTCTGCCATCTATGGAAAAATTACCGTGCCGGAAAATGTACGGTAGCATAACCGGGAGAGTTCTCCTGATATAATGTACAAAAATCCCCGGTGTCAGTATCTCTGACACCAGGGATTTTTATGTTTCTACTGATGATTTTCTTCATCTGATTGTATCTGCTGACGGATGACAGGATTCTCCCTCATCACATCTGCTTTCGGACGATTCTGTACTCATCACCCGACTGATAATATGGACATTCTGTGGAGAAGCCACCCATCATTCTGGCATAATCGTCCTCATCCAGATTGACTGTGCACTCTCCTTCTCCGTCCTCTTCATCAATATAATACCATGCACAGTATTCACATTGATTTGCCATATGTTGTCCTCCCTGCCTCAGAGGGACTATGCCCGGTACTCCTCCGGAATATCTTCTTCATTCCAGAAAGTAACACCGAACTTTTTCTCGCTTCCCATCTTAATTCCGTATCCAAGAACATTATCTGTGGAGCGGTCTAAAGCAACCTTAATGTATTCGACGGCTTCTTTGTGCTTCTCGCCAACCACATATACGTTAAAATTTTTCGTATATTCTCCGTTTAAAACGGTAAAATTATTGTTTTTTAAATTCTCATCCCTTGCCGGAATCAGTTTCTTTTGTTCCATATTCACTGGATTCATCCTCCTTTTAAATTAAGCTCACTATTCCTTATTATAGCATTGTTTTTTATTTCTTCAAGTGAATTTAATTTTTTCGAGTAAATCCATTAGAATTTTTCCGGGTGAATCTTTCCATCCGGCAGGTCTTCCACCGTTCTTGCCTCAGGATGCTCCTTTGAAACGCCCAGAGAAAGGATGGCTTCAAGACGATAGGACTCCGGGAACCCCAACAGCTTTCTCAGCTTCTCCTCGGTAGTCACCTCATCCGGTGCAGTTCGGAGACGTCCCTGAATCCAACAGCTTCCGACTCCAAGACTGTCAGCCATGAGATGCATATACGCCATAGCAATGGAACAATCTTCTGTCCAGACATCAGTTTTTTCTTCATCTGCTACAACGACAATAGCACAGTCTGCACCTGTCAGCATACCTGCACCACATTTTCTGGATTCGGACATACACGCAAGCGTATCTTTATCACGAACCACAATAAATTCCCACGGTCTGCGTCCACGTCCGGACGGTGCTGCCAGTCCGGCTTTCAAAATCATTTCCAGTTTTTCATCTTCTATTTTCTCACCGGTATATGTTCTGACACTCCGGCGATTTAACATAATTTCCAGTAAATCCATAATTACCTCTTATTCACAGTGTCCCTTTGCTTTAATGACTTCTATTACGCTGTCTACATAGCTTTCACATTCTTCCAGCTTCTCTGCCTCTACCATCACCCGGATTACCGGTTCTGTGCCGCTCTCACGCACCAGGATTCTGCCGGAATTACCCAGAGCCTTTGCCGCGTTTTCCACTGCCTTTATAACATCCGGGTCATTTTGTGCTGCCGGTTTATCTTTCACACGGATATTTTTCAGAACCTGCGGATAAATATGCACCGGTTCCGCCAGTTTGGAAAGAGGAGATTTTTTCTCCAGCATTACTTCCATCATCTTGATTGCTGTCAAAATGCCATCTCCTGTTGTGGCATATTTACTGAAAATGATATGACCGGACTGCTCTCCACCGATGCGATGACCGTTTTGCAGCATATTTTCATAGACGTATTTATCTCCTACGCTGGTCTTTTCATATGCAATCCCTGCTTCATCAAAAGCTTTGTAAAGCCCGAAATTAGACATAATGGTTGTAACAACCGTATTGTTGGCAAGTTTTCCACGTTCTTTCATATATTTCCCGTATATGTAAAGAATCAAATCGCCATTAATTTCATTCCCTTTCTCATCCACGGCAATACAGCGGTCTGCATCTCCGTCGAAGGCAAATCCGACATCCAGATTATTTTCTTTTACAAAGTTTTTCAGAATATCAATGTGGGTAGAACCGGCATTCATATTGATATTGGTTCCATCCGGCTCGGCGTTGATAACGTAGGTTTTTGCACCCAGAGCATCGAAAACACTTTTGGCAATCATCCATGCACTTCCGTTGGCACAGTCAAGACCAACCTTTACATTTTTGTAGGAACGGGTTGCCAGGGAAATGAGATAACCGATATAGCGGTTTCTTCCTGCTGCGTAATCTACGGTACATCCGATATTTTCTTTGATTGCCAGAGGGATTTCCAGTTTGTGGTCAATGTAATCCTCAATCTGAAGGATAACATCTTCTCCCATTTTTTCTCCTTTGGAATTAATCAGCTTAATCCCATTATCATAAAATGGATTATGGCTGGCAGATATCATAATACCACAGTCAAAATCCTCGGTACGAACCACGTAGGACACACTTGGTGTCGTCGTCACATGTAACAGATATGCATCTGCACCAGAAGCCGTCAGACCGGCTACCAGAGCATATTCAAACATATAGCTGGATCTTCTCGTATCCTTTCCTATTACAACTTTACAACGCTCTTCTTTCTCTTTTCCGTAATACCATCCGAGAAAACGTCCCACTAAAAATGCGTGTTCCACGGTCAGTGTCACATTTGCTTCTCCGCGAAATCCATCGGTTCCAAAGTATTTACCCATAATTTTTCTCCCATAATTTATTGTAATTAATATTGTATGATTTTTCTTCTCTCTTTATTATACAATACCACAAAATAGTCAGCCAGGAAATCATTTTTTAGAAGATGACCTGATAAACGGGTACCTGTCTGAAACTGACCGATACCCGTTTCTTTTATTCATGCCGCAATGCAACAATTGGATCAAGATTGGCTGCCTTAATGGCAGGGACAAATCCGAATACGATTCCGATAGCCATGGAAAACAAAATAGCAATGACCACGGAAGGAATGCTGATTGCCACCGGAACTTTCATCAGTTTGGCAATCACTTCCGCCAGAATAATACCTGATATGGTTCCAATAAGCCCTCCAAGGCTGGTCAATACTGCTGCCTCCGTCAGGAACTGACTTAATATGCGGTTCTTTCTGGCTCCAATCGCTTTCTTTAAGCCAATCTCTCTGGTACGTTCTGTCACAGATACCAGCATAATATTCATAACACCGATACCACCAACCAGAAGTGAAATGCTGGCAATCCAGATAAGCTGTTTGTTTGTCGTGGCGCTGAGCTGTTCATTCTGTTCTGCCTGTTCGGTAATATCCTGCGCCCGATATTTTACATCTTTGCTTGTTACTGTCTCGTTAAGCAAATCCGCCGCCGCTTTTCCGACAGCACTCATTGAGTCTGTGGAATCAGCTAATACTTTGGCATTCTGTGGCTCGTCATACATTAATACGATGTTCCATACCACATCCGGAATAATCACACAGCCACTTAAACTTCCGGAATCATAGGCGTATTTATAATACTCCTCCTGAGAGTTGATAACCGGCTCAAACTGGGATGCTTCCTCTACAACACCAATGACGATAAAAGGCTCTTTTTTAATGTCAATGGTTTTTCCAACAGGATTCTCTTCACCGAAAAGACTGTTGGCTGCAGTTTTATCAATCACAGCTACCTTTCGGTACTGGGTATAATCGGATTCAAGGAATCCTCTTCCCTGCGCCATAATATATCCGCTTGTATTAATATAATGCGAATCCGCTCCGACAAGCTGTGCTCCCTGCAGAGCAGTTGAATTGTAGTAAATGTAATCCACTGCATTTCTGCGAACGTATAAGCTGGCATCCTTTACATGTTCAATATCATTTAACTGATCTCTTGTATCAGAGGAAAGTGTCGGAACCCCTTTGGGAAGTCCATTATATTCCACCTCGTAATCGTAATCTCCGCTCTCTGACAAACGGACACTTACCGTGTTTGTTCCTGAACCAATCAGATTCTTTTTTATCTGTTCATTCGTTCCCTTAATGGTAGAAACAATTGCAATAATTGCTGCAATACCAATGATAATACCGAGCATCGTCAGCAGGGAACGCAGCTTGTGACTCCAGATTCCCTGAAAGGATAATCTGATATTTTCTAACATTTTTTACACCATTCCTTTCAAGTATCTTTTAGTAAATAATCTCTTCCTGATTTTCAGAGAGTTTTACCTTTGCTCCTTCTTCTACGTTCTTTCCATAAGGGAAGGCAAGCTTATCATCCAGGGTAAGACCGGAAACAATCTGAACATACTGTCCGTATATCGTCGTTCCTGTCTTTACATACTGTTTTTCCAGTCTGCCGTTTTTGCCTGCTTTATATACATAACTCTTTTTGCCTTCTGTCCGGATATACGCCTTCTGAAGAACGATTAGATCTCCGCTGACCGTTCCCATAGACTGTGAGTCATAGCTGATTCCTACGGTTTCACCGGTCGTCAGGCCTTCCGCATCCTTAATATAAGCCACGATAGGATAATAGGAGCTGTTTGGATTTGAAACAGAATCGGAACCGGAGCCGCTTACCGGGAAATCGGAAACGCTTTTTACAACAGCTTCATACTCCTCACCGGTTTCCCATGATGTACAACGAAGTGTTCCTCCCACTTTTACCGTATCCAGGTTCATTTCACTGACGGATGCCTTGACATACATTCCACTGTCGGCACGAACTACAATAGCCGCTGAACCGTCTGTCGGCATATTTCCGGCAGAGTAGGCCGTGGTTACTTTGCCGCTGACTGTTGCGGTTACCACGGCACTGTCTACTTCCTTTTTGGCTTCTTTATAATTGATTTTGGCTTCACTTAAATCCTGCTTTGCCTGAGCCAGTTCTTCTTCTTTTCCGGAAATTTCTTCCTTCAGCTCTTCTGCAGTATACTCTCCACCGCCGTCTCCGCCGCCATCGTCTCCGATATCTCCGTTTCCGGTTCCACCGCTATCTCCGCTGCCGCCGGTATCGGAACCGCCGCTTTGCTTTTTGACGCTAACAACATAAGAACCTTTTTTTCCTCCGGCCGTGGCAATAATTTTCAGACTTTTCGCTGTCTCATCAAAACCGACCTTTAAAATACCTCCGGCAATGGTCGTTTCTTTTGATTTGTTATTTTTTACCGTCCATGTCACCGCAAGATTTTTTGTATTTTTTCCCTTGATTTGGGCAACAAAAATATAGGATTCTCCCGGCTCCACGGTTTTCAGATTCTTCTTTTTTGATGTTACGCTTACCGAATCAGTCGTAACAAGAAGTGCCAGCAAATCACTGACGGTATATTTTGCAGTGCCGGAAATCGTTTCTTTAAACAGCGTATTCGGTGTGATTGTAATCGTCTGAACCGGATTATTTCCTTTTGAAAAAGCCTCCTCAGAAGCATATTCTTTCAACAGAGCATACTTCTTATTTTTAATCAGATAATTGATTACAGAGCCTTTAATCAGACATCCTTTGTCCAGATAATACTGATATTTCGAGGCAGCTGTCCCTTTTCCTGAGGTATACTTCTTATAGCTGTCGAGAGCTTTTAAGAGGTTTTCCGGTTTTTCCGGCTCTGTAATTAACTCTTTCAGTTCATCCAGGGTATATTCTCCGTCTTCCTTCAATTTGCCGCTTAATTCCATTCCCGGTTTAACGGTAAAAATATTGACTGTTTTTGCAGGATAACCAGAGGGTTCATAGAGGCGAAGTTCGATATATTTACCGGCATAGCCTTCTTTTTTCATAAGAGTATTGATTGTTTCGGCAGAGACCGTACCAACTGTCTTCCCATCCTGTGCCAGAAGATACCGGATTGGATCTTCCGCTTTTTCTCCGTTTCCGGAATTTAATGCTCTCTGTTCATCGGCATCCGTGATGGAGAGATACAGTGCTTCAATCTTACCAAGTTCTTCGAGTCCGGAAGCTTTGGCCGAATCGATTTCCTCCTGATTCTTTGCCTGACCAATCGCATCCTGAGCTTTTTTTAATGCGGCTTCCTTTTTTGCCTCATTGGAATCCGTGCCCTCAGTGCCGTATCTTCTGATACTGAGATAATCTGTCAGCACTTTCTTTGCCTCATCTTTGGCGGTTTCCAGTGCTTTTATTTCAGAAAGTTTTTTCAGAGCTGCTTCTTTTAAGCTGTCAACAGTCTCACTGTCACCGGCTTCATTTATCTTATCTTTATACTCTTTTATGGCAGCTTCCGCTGTGGTTTTATCGGAAGGATATGTAAAGGAAGCATCCTTTAATGTATCCTCAAGAAACGCTATGGTCTCCGTTTTCTTTTTTTCAAGGAGTTCTTCCGGACTTTCTGAAGGAGGGGTATCTTCACCTTCTGTTTCTTCCGGATTCGTTTTTGTTTTTTTGTTAATTTCGGTGGTTGTCTCTTCCGGAATCTGTTTTGTTTCTTCAGTCTTTCCGGTGGTTGCTTCCGAGTCCGTCTCTTTTGTCTCCTGAGTTGTTCCCTGACCGGAGACATCCGGTGTCTCTTCCTGTTTCATCAAAGTTGCAAATCCGGTCTGGAAAGGGCTCAAATTCAGGGATGCTGACATGACAGAACCACCATTTGTATCTAAAGAACCAACGGTTTTGGTCTTCCTTAATTTATCAAGTTCCTTTTCCATTTCTTTGATTTCCAGGGTAGAGGACTGAATTTGTAAATCCTGAAGCTTCAAATCCAGTTCTTCTTCATCCACATTATATTTAAGAAGCTTATCTCCCTCTTTTACAGTATCTCCCTTTTTCACGTAGACCTCTTTAATGTCTTTTCCGCTTTCAAGATACACTTCCTGTAAATACTCCGAAGTGATGGTTCCGGAAAGAGAGGAACCGCTTTCTTCCATATAATCCGCATTATTCAACAGATCCATGGGATAAACAGATACTACTGAGCTGTTTCCACCCTTTTTAATTGCAAAAACAATGGCTGCTGCGGCGGCCGCAACTAAAATGAGAACACCGGCAATAATCAAAATCTTCTTTTTCTTTTTCATGATCATATGCCCTCCTTTATCTCACCGTCAAGAATACGCACCGTCCTTTTGGCATGGGCAGCGATACTTGCATCATGGGTAATCATAATAATGGTTACTCCTTCCTCATTAAGCTGCTGAAACAGATTCATGACCTGTACACCGGAACGACTGTCAAGTGCTCCCGTCGGCTCATCCGCAAGAATAATCTTTGGTTTATTCACCAGAGCCCTCGCAATGGCAACCCTTTGCTGCTGACCTCCGGAAAGCTGAGAAGGACGAAACCTCGCCCGATCCTCCAGACCCACTTTTTTCAATGCCTCAAAGGCAATCTCTTTTCTTTTTTTCGGTGGAACTCCCGCATACCCAAGGGGAAGTGATACGTTATCAAGCGCAGACTGTTTCGGCAGCAGATTGAAGCTCTGGAACACAAATCCCAGGGTTTTTAGCCGCAGGTCAGAAAGTCTGTTTTCATTATAATTGATGATGGATTCTCCCTCCAGAAGATAGTCGCCTTTTGTAGGGCGGTCCAGACAACCGATGATATTCATCAGTGTAGTCTTTCCTGAACCGGAGGGTCCCATAATTGCCAGGTACTCTCCTTCGTCCACGGAAACATTAATATCCTTAAGAACCGGTATGACGATATTCTCCTGAATATAATCTTTATATATATTTTTTAATTCCAAAAGCATATTATATTCTTCCTTTCACAGGGTGATGTTAAAATGTCAGATGTCTCAGTTATTCTCCGGATAAATCCATAACCTCTCCGTCACCCATACTTCCGTCAACCATATCCTCACTTGGATCGCTGAAATCCTCTTCCTCAAAATCTTCAATCATATTACTGTCTTCTCCCATATCTTCTCCGGAATCTTCGTAGATTTCGTCGTCCGATGGTTCTTCGTCCAGATAGTCCTCCGTGCTTTCTTCCTCGGACAGGACTTTTGTTGTCTTCATATTCTCTTTCAGACTTTCACTGTCGCAGGCAATATAATCTTTTTCTGTAAGACCGCTGAGAATCTGATATTCATCCAGTTCTTCATTATATTCTCCAACCTCAATTTTTTTCAGTTCGAGGCGTTCCCGGCCATTCATAGCCCAGACATAGTAGTCTTCTCCATCTACCCGAATGTATGCGGAAGGAATCCAGATACCTTCTTTTTTTTCATCCTGTCCGTTATCCGGCTCGATGAAAACATGCTGTCCCATCATAAGACCCTCATCATCATCAAGCTCTACATAAAAGTTATAGGATGTCGCAGATTCTCCGCTGCTTCCTTCATCCATATCCATATAATCATCCATCGTACTGCTGTCGCTGCTGTCACCGCTGTCTGTAGTGTCAGTCTTAACTTCTTTGATAGAACCACTCCAGGTCTCATCATTCACTCTTGAACGGATAATTACAGGGTCTCCCTCACTGATGGACCAGACATTAGTCTCACTGATGGTTCCCTTAACTCTGTAATCGCCCACCGCAAGAATCGTCATATATGTTGTTCCATCTCCGGTATCTTCGGAAGCATCCGAATCATCGGAAGCGGAGCCCTGTCCCAGAGAAGCGTTAATACTCTTTACCAGACCATCCATTTTACTTTTTACCGTGGCATTTTTGATATTTTTTTCAATCTGCTTAATCTCAGCCTTATCCGATTTGATGGTATATTCATTCTTTTTGATGGTAGTCTGGGCAGTCAGAATCTCTGTCTGCAGACTGATTTTTTCAGTGGTGCTGGCGTTTTTCAAATCCGCCTCATAGGTTTTAATATCTTTATTGAGCTGATTAATCTCGTTGGTAAGGGTTTCCACCTCAAGTTCTTTTCTTTCCTTGGAAAGAGTCAGTTCTTCCGTATTATATAAAAACAGCTTGTCTCCTTTTTTTACTTGGTCGCCCACGGAAACGTAGCATTTTTTTACGGACATATCTGTCTGCAATGAAATCTTCCAGGAATCCTGTGCCTCTACTTCACCGGTATATCGATTATTCATTCCGTTGGCACTGCCAAGACCTGCGAGTACACTGACAGATTCCACATATGCCTTACCCTCATCGCCTCCGGACATATTATTCCGAATAAATGCAATGACTACCACAACCGCAATGA
>JALEIY010000211.1 GCA_022769785.1 Eubacterium sp. | reverse complement strand
TATGTCCGCTTGGATGTAACAAACCGATTTTGTCATAATATTGCAGGGTGCGTATACTCACGCCTGTCAATTTGCTTACTTCGTTTACTGTCATCATCTGTCATTCCTCCTTCGTGGTAAGGATAGAATAAACTATTACGTTACGTAGGAGTCAATAGTATTTTGCGATTATTTTGAAAATGTTTTTTCAATCAAACATCGGCGTAAAAGCGGTGCATTTCTACGT
This sequence comes from Eubacterium sp., assembly GCA_022769785.1. GTDB lineage: Bacteria > Bacillota > Clostridia > Lachnospirales > Lachnospiraceae > Anaerobutyricum. Next base: position 2,821 of record JALEIY010000211.1, on the reverse strand, counting down.
ATTTTTTATCCAGGCAGAATTCCTCCCAGTTACATATAACTTATCTCTTTTACCGCAATAACCTGAGGCTGAATACGAAGCATCTCAAGAAAGGAGTCAGGATTATCGCTGACCGGCAGATGAATGTAAATCATTCCGCTGCAGGTGCCATCTTTATGGGATTTGTTCATTTCAACCTTTTCTACGGCTCCTCCATATTCTTTAATAAACAGAAAAACATCTGAGAAGCCTTCCGAGCTTTCCATCTGTATGTATATTGCAAAATCAATTTCATCCGTTTTGAAATGCTTTGCTACTGGTTTTAACTTTGAAGTAATAATATATACTGCTGCTGTCGCCAGAATACCACCGGAATAAAATCCGATTCCGAGAGCAAGCCCAATACACGCGGATGTCCATAAGCCTGCCGCGGTTGTAAGACCTCGAATTCTGGTTTTACCCTCAAGAATAATACTTCCTGCGCCAAGAAAACCGATTCCGCTGATAACCTGAGCACCCAGTCTTGCTGGGTCTCCAGTGTTAAACTGCAGATACATATAGTGACTGGTCAGCATGACGATAGCAGAACCGAGGCAGACAACCATGTAGGTCCGCATACCTGCAGCCTGATGGCTTTTTGCCCGTTCAATTCCCAGGACTGCGCCACAGGATGCTGCAAGAACAATGCGCAAAACAACAGAAATTATATTAAAATCGTGTATAATGTTTAGTATATACTGATAATACATAATTACCCTTTCTGAAATAATCTTATTCTTTTTTCTAAATAGAAAGCAAGGGGCTAATGCCCCTTGTGTTTCGCTTTCTTTTTTTGCTGCTTCAGCTCAAACATTCGCTCCGCTTCCGCCGCTTTTTGTTTGCGGCTTTTCACTTTTCGTTCCTGTTTGTTCTGCTCCTGCTGTAATTTCAAAGCCTGCTGAGATTTTGTTCCAATTCCGGTGTTTTGTAATTGTTTTTTTACTTCTCGCTGTCTCCTTTTGGGATTATTCTTTGATTCTTTTACAGAAGCTGCCACAGCCGGGCTAAAACATAAGCTATAATAATGCTTCAGGATGAAATCAAATATCTCATAATCCTTAGGTCCCGCGCCAAAGGTTACTTTGGCCGCTGAGAGCTTTCCATCACAGAACTGTTCAAAAATGCCTATCCAGAACGGTTCTTCAAAATACACTGTTAATTTCCCGCATATATTGCCCATGACAATCCCTCCTTTGAATAATTGAAATGAGCAAAGAAGGGACAACCCGGAGGGGCAGGTTACTTACCCTGCAGAATGCAGGACGGCCGGGCTACCTACCGGCTCTGGCATATAAATATGCGTTGCGTTTTTATCTTTGCTTTTTTATAAATTTCATAATCATACTATCATAAAGTGTCAGAGAAAGCAAATGAAATAGGGCTATCCGACCAATCCTCGTTGTCGAATAGCCCTATAAAGAAATTTCTTTCAGTTTCATTTTCTGGCACCTTCACTTTCTTAAATTTTAATGACTGTTACGGGTCACGTCCTTTCATTGTAACCATCTCCTTTGAAAATACATGAGATAAACGTATCGATTGATTTGCTTTCTATATATGTAAACTCATAAGAGATTTCAAATTAACTATTTCATTGGACTGTACCTCTTTCTTAGATTATGATTATAAGGAAAATAATCATTTCTTTTTGTATCTACATAATACACCATAAATTTGCATTTGTCAAACATTGTTTTTACGATTTTTATATATTCCGAATATTCTGAAAATTAAACTTAGATATTTCAGGGTAACTACGCAGTGATACTTCTGTTAAATTAAATGAAGCTCTTTTAATCCTCGGGCGATTCCATCCTGATATATGGATGCCGTTGAGGAATATCTTCTTTTGAGTTCTTCGGTTGCATCCCCCATGACCATGCCGTGAGATACTGTTTCAAGCATTGGCAAATCGTTCATGCTGTCGCCAAAACCATAGGTATCTTCCCAATCAATTTTCAGATAATCAATCACCTGTTTTACCCCGGTTCCTTTTGAATACCCTTTTAAAATTATTTCAATATAAACATACTCCTCATGGATAATCACATCAAACCAGGGAGAGAGTCTTTCTTTTAATTCTGACAGCCTGGAACGGTCTTCCGGATAACCGGTTATCTTGGATATTCTGCTCGGAAAATCTTTCATATGTTTCAAATGTCCCGGATAATTTGCATTCATTGTCTGAACCGCTGAAGCAAAAACAGGAGGTACATATTTTTCATCATAATAAAAGAAATCCGAATTTTCTATATAAAATGGGCATCGGCAGTCATACAAAACAGAAATAACCTGTTTGCAGGCTTCTCCGGTCAGAGCGGCATCGGTAAGTATTCTATTGTTTACAGAGACATAGGTACCACAACCTTCCACTTCCCCGGTTATGGGAAGGGTTCTTACCTCTTCCGGAATCATACTGTGATTTCTTCCGGTACAGAGCATCACATGATGTCCGTTTTTCACACAGGATTCCAAAGCACGCCTTGCGCTGTCAGGCACCCGGCAATCTCTCCGGTATAAGGTTCCATCTACATCAAATAAAATCAGTTTTGCCATTCTTTTCTCCCCAGTATTTTTTGCATTTTTATTATGAGTGGTATAATCATTATAATCCAGACAATCGGTTCAACTAAGATTACTCCCAGATATCCCAATAACGGGACAAGAGTGTATGTCAGAATAATCTTGCCTGCCATTTCTATTCCGCTGGAAATTAGTGGTGTTATCCGGTCTCCGATTCCCTGAAGGGAGTTCCTCTGTACAAAGATAACTGCAACAAGTACATATAAAATGCAATCAATCC
>JALEIY010000209.1 GCA_022769785.1 Eubacterium sp. | reverse complement strand
ATTACTTCCCGCACGGCCTCCCGGCGTTCCTTCATGGCACCCTGTACGGCGGCACCCAGAGCAACTGCCTCATCCGGATTGATGCTGGTATCCGGCACCCGTCCGAACAGACGCCCCACGAACTTGCGGACAGCGGGCATTTTTGTGGTTCCACCCACCAGTACCACCTCGTCAATATCCCGGAGTCGCACACCGGCATCGGAAAGACTTCTTCGCACCGGCTGACGAATCCGCTCAAACAGGGTCTCTGCTTTTTTCTCGAATTCTTTTCTGCCGATATATGTCTCCAGTTTTTCCCCGTCTTTTATAGCCTGCATCAGAAAACTGCCGTCTCCGGCGACGGCACATTTTGCTTTTTCCGCCTGGTTCCGGTAATAGGTCAGCTCCTTGGAACTGAGTTCCCCTTTCTCTATATGGTGCTCTTCCAGGAATGTATCAAGAATTACCGCAGTAAAATCTTCTCCGCCCAGATAATTGTCTCCAGCCACAGCCCGGACTTCCATAATATCATCATCCAGCTCAAGAATGGATACATCAAAGGTACCTCCGCCCAGATCAAATACCAGAAATCTGGCATCTTCTTTTCTCTGGCACAGTCCATAGGCTATGGCTGCTGCCGTAGGCTCACTGATAATTCGCTCCACTTTCAGGCCGGCCATTTCTCCGGCCCGTTTCGTCGCTTTTCTTTTAATATCATTAAAATATGCAGGAACGCTGATGACCGCTTCCTCTACCGGTTCCCCAAGAAAATATTCGGCATCTTCTTTTAAGGAACGCAGCACAAAAGAAGAGAGTTCTTCGGCGCTGAAGCTTTTTTTGCCAAGCTGAAATTCTTTTCTGCTTCCCATACTCCGCTTAAACAGCCATGCCCCCTGCTCCGGATAAAGGGCCATTCTCTCTTTCGCCGTCTGCCCGACATAAACCTGATTATCTTCATCAATACTGACCACGGACGGCGTCAGCCGCTCCCCGAGGCGGTTCGGAATAATAACCGGTCCATCCTCCGTATAGCAGGCGACCAGTGAATTGGTTGTTCCCAGATCTATTCCAATTATCACAACAGTTCCTCCGATTTTTTTCTATTTATGTAAAAATTAGTTTTGTGTCAGATATTCCAGTTCAAAACGATGCTCCAAATCATTTGGCACCACTTTTCTTGCCTTCTCATAAAGAGCAATCGCTTTTTCTTTTTCTCCTTCTGCATAAAAAATAAGTGCTTCCCCCATAAGACGCTCATAGCAACAGGACGCGGTACATCCCGCACAGCGGCAGCCTTCTTCTTTCATCTGCGAAAAACATTCTTCCGCTTTTTCGTATTCTCCGAGAAACCACCAGGCACATCCCTCCCGGAAATGCTGCCGGCTTTGGTTTTCGTATGATTTTTCCTGTTTGACCGGTTTGCCTGCTTTTTCACAGGATGTCAGATATCGCCGGAACGCCTCACCGGCGGCTTCCCTGTCTCCCGCTGCCAGAAGACAACGCCCATACAGATACCAGCTTTCCCGGAAAGTCTCCGTGTCTTTTTCAGAGAAAACAATTGCTTTTTCTATCCACTTTCCGGCCTTTTCTATCTCCCGGAATCCGAAAAGATAAGTTTCTCCCACAAACTGCAGCATCACTGGATTTTGCGCATCTTCCTCAAGGCATTTCAAAGCCCAGGCTTCAAATTCTTCTTTTTTCCCGGCCTCTCCCAGGGTTCTGAGAATCTCCGGCCGGAAAAATCCCATATTACCGGTTTTTTCTTCTCCCAGCTGATACAGGCTCAGTGCTTCTTCATATTCTTCCTTTTCCCGGTATATTTCTCCAAGAAGAAGATAACTGTCCACATCCTTCGGAAATCTCAGGATATTCTCCCGGCAGCAAAAGATTGCTTCTTCCGTCTGTCCAAGGATTTTGCAGCATTCCTCCAGATTATTATATGGCAAAGGCGTATTTTCATTCTTTCTTCCCGCAATTGCCTCTTTAAGATAGGTTACTGCTCTTTCATATTGACCGAGCTGCTTTAAGCAAAGCCCAAGGCGAAGACTCACTGCCGGATCCTTTGGCATAACTGCGCTGGTTTTTTCAAAATACTGCGCCGCCTTTTCATAATTTTCCATTTTCATTAAAAGTACTGCATAGCTGTACCACACGAAGGAATCTTCTTTTTCCTTAAGAACCTCCAGGAAGGCTTCCTCGGCTTCCAAAAGACGTCCAAGGTCCGTAAGAATCAGTCCTCTCCGAAAATGAACCTCCTGCCACTCCTCCCGGTCCAGATCCGATTCATTCGTCCAGCCGGAGGCTTTCATCTCATCAAGCATTGCAAGGGCTTTCTCAAGGGGTTCTTCGCTCTTTGCGGTGACTGCCATCAGTCTCGCCTCCAGCAGGGTAAGGGAATCTCCTTTTACCTTCCTTTCCCCGGCCTGCTGCAGCACTTCTCCTGCCTTGTCGTACTCTCCGAAAAGGAAATACATTTTCATCAGGGTAGCATAAGGTTTTCCATAATAAGGATACAGGCTGACTGCTCTTCCAAAATCATCAAGTACCTCCTGATACATTCCTAGATTCAGGCAGGCATCCTGCCGAAGCAGAATCGCCGGATAATACTGGGGATTCATGGCAAGAATCTTTTCACAGCATTCCAGCACTTTGGTGTACTCTTTTTTCTGTCGCCGGATATCCGCCATGGTATGATAATAGCTGATAATCTGCCCTTCTTCTTTTTCTTCTTTTATCGCATGCTCAAAATATCCCCAGGCTTCGGAAAGATTTCCTTTTTTCTCCTCCAGAATAATGGCAGCCTTTGCCGCACCAACGGTATACCATGCATATCCCAGCCTTGCCAGCCGCCTCTTTGTTTTTTTCGTACCGTCATCCTCTATGGTCAAAAGCTCCGAAAGCCATGGTTCCAGATACACCAGGGCTTCTTTATTTTTATCCATGGAAAGATAAATACGTCCTTTTACATTATTGTAATCCAGGCGATGCTCTTCGTCCGGTTCGAAGGAATCCAGCACCCGGATTCCATCTTCAAAGTGCATGTTCTGATAATAAGCCCATGCCAGGTCAATGCATGAATTCTGAGGCAAAACTCCCTTCTCATAATCCGGGAGAAGCTCGTTAATCAGATAAACATTGGCATCCGTAAGGGCCTGCATCAGTCTCTCATCCTGCGGACTCTCTTCAAGAAGGTCCAAAATGTCTTCTCTCGCCTGACGGTAATCGCCTTTTTGCGTGAGTGCCTCCGCCTTTCCGGTTTTTGCGCTTTCTGACTGCGGACAAAATGTGAGAATCCGGTCATAGATTTTCTCCGCTTCCTCCCAGTTTCCCTGCATGCCCTGATACTGGGCCAGACAGCACAGGATTCGCTCTTCCCTGTCATAGTTTTCTCCAAGACGGCGTAAAATCTCTCCCGCTTCTTCAGATTTTTCTTCAAAAAGGAGCAGTCTGGCCTCCTCTACCTCGGTGTATGGATGATAAACCTCTTCTTTTTTTAAGCGTGCCAGTTCCCGGTAAGCTTCTTCTTTTCTGCCCAGGTCCGTATACTGGCGAAGCCGCTGATACCCCTCAATATACCGGTCATAGTCACCATACTCCGGGCCTTCAAATAAATCATAATTCACAAAGGAATCATACCGGACCACCTGCATCAGATATTCCACAAAATCCTCCGGAAAATGCTCCAGAAGTTCTTTCCGGCTTTCGCTGATATGAAAGGTTTTATCAAAAAGCTTCCAGACATCCCACGGAAAATGAAAATGCTCCATGAGGAAAACAAAAAAGTTCATCCGAACCTCTTCTTCCATATCCAAATCAAAGTTCTTCATCTCCCGGGCAAGCTTTTCCCAGCTTTTTACCAGGATTCTGTCCGGAAAGCGGTCATAAAGCTGTTCGCAGCGCGCAATAAAATCCACCACCGGGCTATCTGCCTTTGCTTCGCTTTTTTCTTCTTCCTTTTGCCCTGCATACTCGCAGGCCTTTTCATAGGCCTCGCGTAATTGCTTAAATCCTTCCGCATCATCCTCCGGATTCGTTTTGCGCAGCAGAGCACGATATGCAGTTTTGATTGTTCTTTTGTCTTTTGTCGGCTCTATGTTAAGAATCCGGAAATATGCGTCGTATTTCATAATTGTCCCAGTACTTCTCCTATGCTTGCGTGAATCACCAAATCCGCCGCCTGGTCTCTTGGGGTAGAGGATTTGTTAATCAGAATCAGATGTTTTCCTTTAAAGTAATCAATCATTCCGGCTGCCGGATATACTGCAAGAGATGTTCCTCCGATGATAAGAACCTCTGCATTATGAATATAATAAGCAGCCCTTGACATCACATCACTGTCCAGTCCTTCTTCATATAAAACCACATCCGGCTTTACGGTTCCGCCGCACTCTTCACATTTTGGCACTCCATCACTGTTTTTTACATATTCGGCATCATAGAAATGCCCGCATTTCATACAGTAATTCCGGTGGATACTTCCGTGAAGCTCCAGTACATTTTTGCTGCCTGCCATCTGATGAAGACCGTCAATATTCTGCGTAATCACCGCACGGCATTTTCCTTCCTGTTCCCACTGGGCCAGTTTTTCATGAGCCTTGTTCGGACGGGCATCGAGAGCCATCATTTTATCTTTATAAAACTCATAGAACTCTTCCGGGCGGCGCACAAAAAAGGTATGGCTGATAATAGTTTCCGGCGGATATTTGTATTTCATATTATACAGTCCGTCGGTACTTCGAAAATCCGGTATTCCGCTCTCTGTGGACACTCCTGCCCCTCCGAAAAAAACCAGATTATCGGTCTTTTCAATAATTTCTTTTAACTGTCTGATTTTTTCATCCATTTTGCAACCTTCCTTTCCGCCTGTGTTGGCTGAGTATCATTTATTTTACAGACATAAAATCGCCACATTCATCAGTCCGAGAACCAGTCCGATAAGTGCTCCGAGATTTACCACTGCCCGAAGTTCTTTTTTCATAATGGACAAAAGAAGCTCTTCCACCTCTGCCACTTCCATGGCATTTATCCTGTCTTCCACGATTCCGGACAGGTTAAGCGCCTTCATCACATCGGCAAGCTTTTCATTTACCAGCTTTTCATAGACATTCACAACGATTTGCGGGATATCAATTCCCTTCTCCTCCAGCATGAAAAGAACCTCTCCCACGGTATATTCCTTAAGCTTATCTGCCTCAGCGTCCACGATTTTACCGATATATTCTTTTCCATTATCTTCCAGATATTCATTGAGACGTTCTTCCACCATCTGGGCAATCGGCTCCAGCATGGAGCCTCCGAGCATCATGCCAAACATGGATTCTGCCAGCTTCTCCTTTGCGGCTTCCAAAACTTTGTCTGCCACCATTTTCCCCGGATTCATTTCTGTAATCTTTTGGGCAATGGCCTCTGTAACCTGTTCCTTTCCTTCTTCCAGAAAATGCTCCACGGTCTCTTCGGATGTGAGACCAACCGCTGCCTTCTCCAGGGTCAGTGTGGAGTGCTTTTCTCTTTTTATCCAGTCGCACACTGCGGCTTTTACTTTATTTTTGGTTTCTTCTGACAAAAGCACCCGGGAGAGAACCTCTTTTGTTAAAAGCTGTTCTTCCACGGCTTTTCCCACGGCTCTTGCCAGCCTTCCCTGCCCTTTCGGAATCACCCCCGGCGTGAAGGGAAGCTTAATTCCCCACAAACGTACCTCGTGATGCGGGCGAAAGAGCATTTTTACCGCAATCCAGTTTGTCGCATATCCTATGATGGCACCAATTACCGGCACCGCAATCAGTTTCCAGACCATAAATATCCTCCTTTATAAAACTACCGGCACAAAATTGTCGATATAAATTTCTTCTTTATTGACCACACAATCTACTGCAAGTACCCGAACCCCGGCTTTTTTCGCCGCACGAAGTGCATCGGCAAACTCCGGCTGCCTTTCTTCATGGGGCGAAAATCGACTGACATCCTTCCGCTGAATCACAAAAATCACTGCGGCTTCGTATCCATCTTCCCTGCAGAGAATCAGTTCTTCTATATGTTTTTTCCCTCTTTCTGTAGGCGCATCAGGAAACAATGCAGTTCCACCCTGATTGAGAGTAACCCCCTTCACCTCGATGAGCCACCGCTTTCCTTCTGCCTCCACATATAAATCAAAACGGGAATGTCCCCAGGTTTTTTCCCTTTTTATCCGGGTTACGCTGTCAAGCAGCCCTCCACGGGCAATCCATTCTTCTGCCAGCTTATTGGGAACCTGAGAATCAATATTCACCCATTGATTGTTATGGAAAACACAGATAAGGGAATATCCGGTTTTCCTCTTTGGGTCATCGGAGGGCTCCACCAGAATCCTTGCTCCGGGTATGAGCAGCTCCTTAAGCCGTCCTGTATTCTTTACATGGCATTTTACTTCCTGTCCCTCTATGGAAATCCAAGCAATAAAACGGTTTGGTCTCTTTAAAAAAACTGCTTCTTTTAAATTCTGATATCTCATTTTTATGCTTCATCCTTATATTTTTCCCAGAATGATTTAAGCACTGTCGGATAGGTTCTCTCACTCACTTCATAAAAGCTGTCCCATTCTTCCGGAAGTAATCGCTGATTCTCTTTTTGCAGAAAGCGGTCATCCATGAGAAGAATCATCCCCGTATCTTCTGCGGCACGGATTACTCTTCCTGCCGCCTGCAGCACTTTATTCATCCCCGGGTACCGATATGCATAATCATACCCCTTTTTGTCGTGTGTGTCAAAGTAAGCGCGAATCATTTCCCTTTCTCTGCAAACCTGCGGCAGTCCGGTTCCCACAATCAGGACGCCAATAAGCCGTTTCCCGATAAGGTCAATCCCTTCGGAAAAAATACTCCCCAACACACAAAAAGCAACCAGTGATTTCCCGGAATCCTCTCGGAAGCGGGTGAGAAATTCCTCCCTTTCTTTTTCTCCCATGGAAGGCTCCTGAATAAGAATATCCGTGATTACGGAAAGATTGCTCTCTTTTGCCATATCCGCACAAATGTTAAGCATCTCATAAGAAGGGAAAAATATAATATAATTTCCTGTTTTTTCTCCCACCGTCATTTCGAGATAACGAATCATTCTGCGATATTGATTTTCTCCCCGACAGCTGTATCTGCTGGTCACATCGGAAGCAATCGCCAAAAGCCTCCGTTCTCCGGGAAATGGGGAAGGAATGGCAAAGGCATCCATGTTCCCACTGCCTCCAAGGAGCTGTTTATAATACATAATCGGCAAAAGAGTTGCCGAGAAAAAAATGGTTGCCCGGCTCCGTTCCAGATATTCCTCCAGACAGGAGGACGGGTCAACACAAAGCAAATGAACCGCAAATGTCCGTTTTTCTCCCTGGGTATAAATCTGATACCCTTCTTCCTTTCTTTCCATAATAAAGAAAAAATGTCGCAGATTAAAGAAAAACTGCACCAGCTCCTCTCGCTCTTCAAAAGCAGTATGGTCTTTCAGATAATCTTCCAATGGACCAAGGAGACGAAGCAATGGAAAATACAGCTCGTCCACTCCCATCTCCGCCGTTTCCGGATTTTTCTCTATCTTTACCAGTTTTGCGACGCAGCTTTTTAATTTTTTCACAATGTATTCATTGTGGTCCCGAAAATAGCGAACCGCTTTTCGGAAATCATCCTTCTGCAGCGAGGCACTGTACATCTCTCTGGCTCTGTCCAGAAGATTGTGCGCCTCATCCACAAGGTAAACTGCCTGCTTTTTATTGCCTCCCGCAGCCGGCCCCCGCAAATTCACATGGGGGTCAAATATATAGTTATAATCACAGATAACGCAATCGACCCAGACGGCCGCTTCCGCCGTCAGCTCATAAGGACATACCTGGTACTGCCTGCTGTAATCTAAAATTACTTCCCGGTTTATCTGATGTTCTCCGGTCAGTAGCCGAAACAAAGCCTGATTCACCCGGTCAAAATGCCCCTTTGCTCTTTCACAAAGCCTCGGATCGCATTCCATTTTTTCCTGAATACAGATTTTTTCCTTCGCCGTCATGGTGACGGTTTTTAAAGCCAGCTTCTGCCTTCGCAGTATCATAAGCGCATTTTCTGCCGCCGTTCTTGTAATGGTTTTTGCGGTAAGATAAAAGATTTTTTCTGCCTTTTCCTGTCCCATTTCTTTCAGAACCGGATAAAGGGTTGAAATAGTTTTCCCGATTCCTGTCGGTGCCTGAAGAAAAATGTGCTTTTGTCTTTCCACGGCCTGATATACCATGGCAGCCATCTGTTTTTGTCCCGGGCGATATTCGAAGGGAAAACTCATTTCTGAAATGCTTTCATTTCTTTCGTTTCTTGCTTCCACGAAATAGTCTGCCCACATTTCATAAGCCGACTGCACATCCAGAAACCATTCTTCCAGTTCTTTCATGGTATAGGTATATACAAGTTCTTTCGTATCCTCGGTATCCATATTACAATAAGTAATCTGCACGAGAATTTCATCCAGGGAATGCTCTGCTCCATACATATAGGCATAACATTTTGCCTGTGCCAGATGAAGCTCCTCTGCCTCTTCTATCAATTCTACATCCCGGTATACACACTTTATCTCATCAATCAATACCACAGATTGATTGATATCAATCCCATCAGCTCTGCCTTCCAGAATCAACTCATATCCTTCCCTTGACCACTGCATAATCAAAGGCACCTCGCTGTGATAGGTTGCCGGTTTTGCATTCTGCAGTTTCCGATGCAGACGGCTTCCCTCCTGCATCGCCTGCGGGTCCGCTGTGAGTGCCGAACCGCTCACCAGATCGCCGCTGCGAAAAAGGAACTCCACCAGTCTTCTCACTGATGTCCGTACTTTATTGTTCTGATAAGTCAGCATGGCTTTCTCTCCTTTTTTCTTTCGGTAACGCCCTTTATTATTCCTATATGGACCCCTGATTTACTTTTCATTTGTAAGTTTTACCCTTATCAAATGAAAGGTTCGGAAAACATTTCCTTTTTTTCTCTCTTTTTTTGTTCCGGAAAAAGAAAAATGTCCACAACGAGGGGCAAAACTCATTGTGGACACCTTCCATATAATACTAACCTTTAACTTAGGGGATTACTGTAATTATAATACACTATCTTTTTTGAAATTTCATGCTTATCTAGGGGAATTTATTGCTCATTTTCCGGAGGATTAGTTGCTTTCCTATTCTTTTAACAATAATATTTCATTTGAAACCAAGAATAGAAACCCAGGAAAATGAAAATAAAATCAGGATAACTGTTCCAAAATTCCCGGAATAAGCTGTTTTTTCCTGGATACGATGCCCGGCAGTTCCACATATGGGTGTTCCACTTTTACATGGAAACCTCCTTCTATGACTTCTTTACACATATCTCCCACCATTAACAGCTCGGTAGATTCTCCCAAAATATCCGTCATCATAAAGTAAACCATGTCGAGACCATAGCTTTCTTTGATTTCTTCCATATAAGGAAGCAGCTTTTCTTTGCAGGCAGACAGTTCTTCTTTATTCATGGAACTGATTTGACCTACGCCGAAATTGATATTGGACTCATTGAATTTCTTAAAGTCCTGATAAAAGATTTCTTTTGCAGACTTGGCTGTTAAATTACTTCCGGCATCAAACATTCTTTTTGCGTACTGTTCGATATCAATATCTGCAATGGAAGCCAGTTTTTCCGCAATGAGACGGTCGACTCCCGTACAGGTCGGGGAACGGAACATCAATGTATCTGACAAAATGGCGGAACACATCAGACCCGCAATATGAGGCGGAATCGGAACGTCATTCTCAAGATACATCTGAGTTACGATGGTGGATGTACATCCCACCGGCTGATTTCTGAAAAACAGCGGTGT
>JALEIY010000200.1 GCA_022769785.1 Eubacterium sp. | reverse complement strand
GAGATTTTATTTTATCGGCCCATATTCTTCCTCATACTTGCTGATGGCTTTATGAATCAGATAAAGAATCTCGCTGTTTAACGTTCTCCCTTCAAATTCTGCAACGTATTTAAATTTTCTATAGGTTTCCAAATCAATTCTCAGTCCCAGATGTTTAACCTTATTCATAAACAAACCTTTCCAAAAAAGTGATTTTTACAGTATATTTAGTACATTTTAAGTACAAAATATACTAAAATGGTTGAAAGGAACTTATATCGAGTACAGATTATTTCACAGGGGGAAATGAAATATGACACACTCTTTCAAAGAAAAAAAGAGACGGTTTTCATTGAAAAGGTTGCGCGGCAATGAGCGATTTTATGCATTTTTATCTATATTTTTATATACAGATTTTTTTGTACTTCTCTGCTTGATAGATTTCTTAGCATTTTCTGAAGAAGTATTTCGTATTTTTAATGTATTGGAGGCTGTCAGTCTTTTCGGCGGTATCCTTTGTTCCGCAGTTGCTCACTGGAAAGGAATGAATAAAGATATTTTGTGTGATGCAACAGAAGACCCTGAGGAAGAGGAGAATATTCTGGAAAGAATTCGCAGGATGCTGGATGAAAAGCTACAATCAAAATAAAGGCGGTGATTGTTCGAAAATTCAGATTTTTTTATACAACAGAGTAAAAAATGTGTTATGATGTATCTGAAAAAGATTTGAATATACAGGAGAAAAAGTATGGCAGTATTTGATTTTAGCGACGTATCCTATCAGAAAGAACAACCAGAATGTACTTATACGGTATTTCGCTCCGATGAAAGCATTGCTTCTCCGGAGAATCCGATAATGATACTTGATAACAGCAAATGCCAGTGGAAGCATCATTCCAACGGTGTGTTTACGAATCCGTCAAGAAAGACAACCTTTGAATTTGATGAAGAAAACGGAAAGGTCAGTGCAAACATTTTACAGATTGATGCCCGTTTTGTCAGTCTGTTAAAATGGCTGGGAGAAAATCATATCAACGTCCGCCTTTCCGGACAAAACCGGGAAGATGGTTATGCGGTATACAAGATTCGTGAGATTGCTTATGGCGGTGGAACCAAACTTTCCGCAGAGGACGGCTTTTTACAGTTTATGATTGAACGTCTTCTTTCCAGTAATGCTCCGACTGAGGCGATTGAAGATGAGGACCAGGAGGAAATGGGTGATGATATGAAGCTTACCAGCCTTCAGAGCATCAAGGATTTCTTAAACTGTGCCGGACGGACCCTCCCTGACAATATCCGTCTGTGGGCAAGGCGAAATCTTGCCGTGGCTCAGTCTCATGAGGTGACCCCGGAAGAACGACGCCATGCCCAGCGTGCCCTCTCCATCATGTTAAATATTCAATGGAGAAATAATTATTTTCAGGCCATTGACCCACAGGAAGCCAGACGGATTCTTGATGAAGAGCTTTACGGCATGGAAAAGGTAAAACAGCGTATTATCGAAACGATTATTCAGATTAACCGTACCCATACGCTGCCTGCTTACGGCCTGCTTCTGGTCGGCCCGGCAGGTACCGGAAAATCGCAGGTTGCCTATGCGGTTGCCCGGATTCTCAAGCTTCCGTGGGCAACTCTGGATATGAGTTCCATTAACGACCCGGAACAGCTTACCGGAAGTTCCCGTATTTATTCCAACGCAAAGCCGGGTATTATCATGGAAGCCTTTGCCAATGCCGGAGAGTCCAATCTGGTATTTATTATAAACGAGCTGGATAAAGCGGCTTCCGGAAAAGGAAACGGCAATCCGGCCGACGTCCTTTTGACCCTCCTTGACAATCTGGGATTCACAGACAACTATATCGAATGTATGATTCCGACCAGCGGTGTTTATCCGATTGCGACCGCCAACGACAAGGCAAATATCAGCGCACCGCTGATGTCCCGTTTTGCGGTTATCGATATTCCTGATTACACCCCGGAAGAAAAGAAAATCATTTTCTCACGCTATGCGCTGCCTAAAGTTCTGAAACGAATGGGCCTTCGGGAAGAAGAATGCGTGGTGGAAGAAGACGGGCTGAATGCCGTCATTGAGCAATTTGCCAATACCACCGGAATCCGCGACCTGGAACAGGCAGCGGAGCATCTGGCAGCAAATGCCCTGTATCAGATAGAAGTCGACCATGTTTCTTCGGTGGCTTTTGATGCGGAGGGCGTGAAGGAGCTGTTTGGGTGAGGGAAAAAAGAAAATGATATAAAATAAAAGTGGGGAAAAACTGTGAAAGCTTTTCTCCACTTTTGATGTATCGGGACAAAATTTTACAAAATGCGTTTTTCTGTGTCTTTCCCTGAAATTATAAGTGAACAGAAAATTAAAACCAGAAATCCTGCGGTAATATAGGCCGGATAAAATACCGCCAGACAAGGAATTTAATGCATTTGACAAAGAAACGGTTATCTTGTATTATCAAGTCTGTAAATTAGTGAAAACCATATAAAGAAAAGGATTACAATATGTTTGATATTAATAAAGATTTAGCCCTAACGGACGAAGTCTTAATGAGCATCGAAAAGCCGGTGCGCTACATTGGAAATGAAATCAATTCTGTTATAAAGAATCCGGAAGATAAAGTGCGTTTTGCCATGTGCTTCCCGGATGTGTATGAAATCGGAATGTCTCATCTTGGAATGAAGATTATTTATGATATGATGAACCGCCGGGAAGACGTTTATTGCGAGAGAGTCTTTTCTCCGTGGGTGGACCTTGATAAGGTGATGCGTGAGGAAAAGATTCCTCTTTTTGCGCTGGAAAGTCAGGACCCGGTATTTATGTTTGATTTCCTGGCGATTACCATTCAGTATGAGATGTGTTATACGAATATTTTACAGGTTCTTGACCTTAGCCAGATTGGTATTTTTGCAAAAGACCGCCGGGAAGATGCGCCTTTTGTCATCGGGGGAGGCCCATGTACTTATAATCCGGAGCCGCTGGCAGACTTTTTTGATATGTTTTATATCGGTGAAGGCGAGACTGTTTATTATGATTTGATTGATTTATATAAGGAACATAAAAAATCAGGTGGAAGTCGGAAAGATTTCCTTCGTAAGGCGGCTCAGATTCCGGGAATTTATGTTCCGTCCCTTTATAATGTAACTTACAATGAGGACGGTACGATTGCTGCGATGGAGCCTGTTGAGCCGGATATTCCAAAAACCATTCTGAAGCAGGTGCAGATGGATTTATCCGATACATTTTATCCGGAAAAACCGGTGGTTCCTTATATCAAGGTTACACAGGACCGATGCGTTCTGGAGATTCAGAGAGGCTGTACAAGAGGCTGTCGTTTCTGTCAGGCAGGTATGATTTACCGGCCTCTTAGAGAAAGGGACCTTGGCATGCTGGAAGAAACAGCAGATAAAATGCTTTTATCCACCGGAAATGATGAGATTTCCTTAAGCTCTTTAAGCTCCAGTGATTTTCGTCGTCTGCCGGAGCTTTGCAATTATTTGATTGATAATTACAGAAAGAAAAATATTAATATTGCACTTCCGTCTCTGCGAATAGATGCATTTTCTCTGGATGTGATGAGTAAAGTACAGGATGTGCGGAAAAGCAGTCTGACCTTTGCTCCGGAGGCGGGAACACAGCGGATGCGTGATGTCATCAATAAAGGTCTGACAGAGGAAGTGATTTTATCAGGGGCAGAAGAAGCGTTCCGGGGCGGCTGGAATAAAGTGAAGCTTTATTTCATGATGGGACTTCCGACAGAAACAGAAGAAGATATGAAGGGAATTGCACATTTGTCTGAAAAAGTTGCCATGACTTATTATAAGATGGATTCGGAATACCGTCATGGAAGAGTGGCGGTGAGTGCAAGCTGTTCCTTCTTTGTGCCAAAGCCATTTACTCCGTTTCAGTGGGCTCCGATGTGTGAATACGAAGAATATAACCGGCGTGCACATCTGGTGAATGATGAGTTTAAAGCGCAGCATAATCGAAGAAGTCTTTCTTTTAAATATCATGATGCCAAAACGACGGTTCTGGAAGGTATTCTTGCGAGAGGTGACCGTAAAATTGGTCATGTGATTTATGATGCTTACCAAAAGGGCTGTATTTATGATGCGTGGACAGAATACTTCCATTATAATGTCTGGATGGAGGCCATGGAGGAAAATGGACTGGATTACCATTTTTATACCACAAGGCAGAGAAGCCTTGATGAGATTTTCCCGTGGGATTTCATTGATATCGGTGTTACAAAGGCATTTTTAAAGAGAGAATGGAATAACGCTATGGAAGCAAAAGTAACCCCAAACTGCCGCGAAAAATGTTCCGGCTGCGGGGCAAGCCGATTCGGAGGAGGTGTCTGTCATGAAAGCAAGAATTAAATGGTCAAAAACCGGAGTTCTCCGTTTCATCGGACATCTTGATGTACAAAGATACTTCCATAAAGCCATGATGCGTGCGCAGCTTCCGGTTTCATTTTCCAAGGGCATGAGCCCTCATCAGATGATGAGCTTTGCGGCAC
Source organism: Eubacterium sp. (assembly GCA_022769785.1). GTDB lineage: Bacteria > Bacillota > Clostridia > Lachnospirales > Lachnospiraceae > Anaerobutyricum. The sequence goes on along the minus strand of JALEIY010000200.1, from coordinate 180 downwards.
CGCTGGGAATCGGAATGACCAGCGAAGGAGAATATGTTGATGTGATGTTTGATGAAACTCTCCCCGGAAAAGAAATGATTGCCCGTCTGAATGCCGTGATGAATGAGGGAATTCAGATTCTTGATTTGAAAGAAATTGATGAAAAAGAGAAAAACTGTATGGCAGTTACTGCTGCTGCTG
>JALEIY010000160.1 GCA_022769785.1 Eubacterium sp. | reverse complement strand
ATGTCCATTGAGCAGATGGGTGTGGAAATGACAGATATAGAACCGGGCTGGGCCAGAGGTGAGCTTACGATTCGGGATAAACACCGTAATACGATTGGTTCCATTCACGGTGGAGTATTGTTTTTTCTTGCCGATACGGTAGTCGGCTTTGCGGCCATGACCAGAATGGAAGAGGTAACCACTGCCAGTGCTTCCATTCATTATATGAATCCGGTTCTCGGACAAAAGAAGCTGATTGCGGAGGCAACGGAATTGAAAGCAGGGAAAAATCTCCGGGTATATGATGTGGTGATTACCACAGAAGATGGACGTCTTCTGACAAAAGCTACCATGGAATATGCCAGCCTGCACACAACATTTATGGATGAAGAATAAACGGATATGAAAAAACCCCTCTTGCTGCAGTCTGTAGATTGGATTTCACAGACTGCAGCAGGAGGGGTTTTTATCTTTGTATTCTGTTTTTCTTTTGCCTTGCCACAGCCTGCGGAAACAAAAACAGCTTTTGGCATCGGGTTAGAAGCTGTTTGGTGCGACAGCCCCATTATAAATTATTTGAATTTTACAATGGTGACACCGGCATCGCCTTCCCCAAACTCCGCAAGCTGATAGGATTTTACAAATTTTAATTTGCGAAGATATTCGTGGATGCCCTTTCGAAGAGCGCCGGTTCCTTTTCCGTGCACGACCCGGACGGAGGTCAGCCCGGCGATCATGGCATCGTCCAGATATTTTTCCAGTCGGGCGATGGCCTCATCCACCGTGTTCCCAAGAAGATTAATCTCCGGTGAAATGGTAGCAGATTTGTTGATACTGTAACGGTCCTTCGGTTTTGTTTCCGAAGCGGCCTCTTTTTTCGCATCAAGGAGCTCCAAATCCTTATAATTAACCGTAGAGCTTAAAAAGCCCATCTGAATAATCAGGTCTCCATTCTTGTTGGCGGCTGTTTTTACAGTGCCTTTTAAGGAAAGGCTGGTGACAAATACCGGGTCGCCCACTTTGAAATCTTCGGGATTGGAGATAACCTTCGCTTTCTTTCCTTTATAGGCAAGCTGTTTTTCCAACTTACTCATACGTCCACGCAGATTGCTTCTCTGGGCTTCCATTTTCTTTGTGTTGTCCTGACCCGGATGTTTACTCCAGGCATTGTATTTCCGAATCGCCTCATCGGCCACATCTTTGGCTTCAGAGATAATATTGTGGGCCTCTTCCCGGGCTTCCCGAAGAAGCGCGGCTTTTTTTTCTTTGATGTCATCCTGCTTTTCTTTCAGCTCATTTTTCAGGCGGTCGATTTCCTGACGGGTTTTGTAAAGCTCCGCCTGCTCTTTTTCGATTTCTGCCTTATTTTTTTCCAGCTCGGAGAGCATATTTTCAAAGTCAATGGCGGAAATATCCATCTGGGAGCGGGCCTGCTCAATGATATAATCCGGCAGCCCCAGTCTTTGTGAGATGGCAAAGGCGTTACTTTTTCCCGGAATACCGATAAGAAGGCGGTAGGTTGGAGACAGGGTATTTAAGTCAAATTCACAGCAGCCGTTTTCCACGCCTTCCGTATCCATGGCATACATTTTGAGTTCTGCATAATGGGTGGTGGCGATGGTACGTATTTTTGCCGTATGCAAATCGGACAGAATCGAAATTGCCAGAGCGGCGCCTTCTGTCGGGTCTGTTCCGCCGCACAGCTCATCCAGGAGAACCAGAGAATCCGGCTGTGCCTGCTCCAGAATCTGAATGATGTTTGTCATATGTGAGGAGAAGGTACTGAGGTTCATTTCAATACTCTGCTCATCACCAATATCAGCAAAAATGTCAGAAAAAACGCTCAGGCGGGAGCCTTCAAATGCCGGAATATGAAGTCCGGCCTGACCCATAAGCTGAAAAAGTCCTACAGTTTTTAATGAAACGGTTTTTCCACCGGTATTCGGACCGGTAAGGAGCAGCATATGGAAGGTTTCTCCGACATAAATGTGGATAGGGACGACTTTTTTCGGGTCAAGCAGGGGATGCCTGCCCTGTTTAATGTCAATAATGCCGTCCGTATTGAAGACCGGCTCAGAGCCCTGATATTCTTTTGCATATTTTGCTTTTGCAAAAATAAAATCAAGCTTTGTAAGAATTTTTTGATTTTCTTCCAAATCACGGGTGAATCCTGCTGCCTGCGCACTTAATAATTGAAGAATTTTTTCGATTTCGGCCTGTTCCTTCATATCGAGCTCTTTTAATTTGTTATTGAGCTGTACCACAGCCATCGGTTCAATAAACAGAGTGGAGCCGGAAGCGGACTGGTCGTGAATCATACCGGAAAAGGTGCTTTTATATTCGGCCTTTACCGGCACACAGTAGCGGCCGTTTCGGACAGTAATTAAGGCATCCTGCAGAACGGTCCGGTTACTCTGGGAGTTAATGATAGATGCCAGTTTATTATGAATGGCAATATTGGTCTGTTTGATTTCTTTTCGGATATCCCGGAGTGCGGAGGAGGCATCGTCGCTGATTTCATCGGCAGACAAAATACAGGAGGTAATGCGCTGATGTAAAAACTCCAGCGGTTCCAGCAAATCAAAATAGGTATTCAGGCTGTCGAATGCCATGGTCTCGTCTTCGGTCATTCCGTATTCCCGAACCTGAGCTGTAATGGAAAGAAGTCTGGCAATTTCCAGAAGCTCCTTTGCCGTCAGCGTGGAATTGATTTCCAGAAGACGAAGGTGCGGCGTAATATCTGCCAGCCCCTGGAAAGACAAAAATCCGGTTTTATATAGGCGAGTCAGGGCATCTCTGGTTTCCTCCTGCATGGTCAGTATTTCACTGTAATCGGAGGAAGGGAGAAGCTCCCTGCAGCATTTTTTGCCCATGGAAGAAGACGCAAAGGTCTCCAGTCTGGAAATGATTTTATCATATTCCAGTGTTTTCAATGCTTTTTCGTTCATGATAATCTCCATTCACCGTCAACAGGGACGGTGTCAAATCTATAAAATGTCTGAATTTCGTATGGTTCAATCGTGTCAGGTAAAAATATGAGGTGCAAAAACCGTAAAACAGTCAGTATTTGATGCGGAAATCTTTTTCTTTCTCCACATTGACGGTTTCGATATCGCAGACATCGAGTTTATCTACTCTGGCAAAACGGTTTCCCTGTCTGATTTCCTGAAGGAAAAGCGCAACCCGGTGGTCCGCACCCTGCACTTCAATCTCCACGGTGCCGTCATACTGATTTCGTACCCAGCCGGTTACATGACAGCCTGCGGCAATGGAGGAAGCGATGTAACGAAAGCCAACGCCCTGCACACGACCGTGAACGATAATGTGTTTTCTAATCATATTATTTCCTCTCAGTTTTTTTATGGGCTGCCCCCAAAACGGGCAGCATCGGTACAACATTTCAGAAGGAGTCCCCCGCTTCAAGCGCGCAGAGCGCTAAGCGGTGGGTAATAAACTAGTTTCAGCGGGTGACAATCCCCTTCTGAAATGTTGAGCCTCCGGCGGATTGCAGAGATGCGCATTTGAAATTTGTCATGCTAACGCATGACGCGCATCTCGCAGCAAGAACGCCGAGGCGTTCTTGAAAGGCATACAAAATCATTGTGACATGAATCCATGGTTTTGTCAATTCTGTGATGAGGCAGGATATTTTGCTGCATATGCTGAATCAGGTTTCCTGCTGTTGGAATGAATTGATTTATGGAAAAGAAAGGAGTTGTCACCGTCTGGAAATTAGAGTATAATGTCAATGATTATCATAAGAAATTGCATCAG